>QNBT01000160.1 GCA_003644205.1 Planctomycetota bacterium
ATGTAACGCTCATAACAGGCCCCGCACTCGGTCCGGAAGGTGCGCTTTTCCAGGAGGCCCTGGGCGAAAAGTACAGAGTTATCGTGGTTGACAAGATGCGCCGAGCGATAAATCCGCCTTATGATATGATTAGCTACGCGCAAATTAAAAGGCACCTGAAACGCATACAGCCCGACATCGTTCACACCCACTCAGCAAAGGCCGGCATATTAGGCAGATACGCTGCATACAGCCTGAAGGGTAAACTGCCGGGCAAAGGCGAAAATGTTCCGCACGTTGTTCATACCATCCACGGCCTGGCTTTTCATCCTTATCAAAGCGATTGGCTCAACAAATTTTATATTGCCATCGAGAAGGCAGCCGCCAAAAAGACTGATGCCTTCATATCCGTTGCCGATGCAATGACTGAAAAGGCCGTCGCTGCAGGCTTGGGTAATATCGAGAATTTCACCACAGCCTACTCGGCCATCGAGGAAGAAGACTTCCTCACCCCCCCTGCCCCGGAAGATATACAAAGCTTTCGGCGTAAGTATGGCATCAGCCAGCAAGCTATCGTTCTTGTAACTATAGCTCGTTTGTTTGAGTTGAAGGGGCACGAGTATATAATCGAGTCCGCCCGGCGTATGGCACCCCGGAATGAAAATTGTGTATGGCTTTTCGTCGGCGACGGCAAGTTGTCCGATCAAATCAAGTCCGACATACACTTAGCCAACCTCGGTTACAAGTTCAGATTCACAGGACTAATCAGCCCGGAACAGATACCCATTGCAATTCACGCCTCCGATATCCTCGTACACTGCTCACTCCGTGAAGGCCTGGCCAGGGTCCTGCCCCAGGCGATGCTCTGCGCTAAACCCGTTGTCAGTTTCGATATTGACGGGGCAAAAGAGGTTGTAAGCAGAAAAACGGGTTTTCTCGTTGAGCCGGAGAATATTGAACAGTTGACAGAGGCTTGTGAAGAATTAGTAACAAACCCAAAACTTAGGGATAAAATCGGCCAGGCCGGCAGAAAGTTTGTAAAGAAAAAATTTGCCCCTAAAACGATGGTCGATACAATCGAAAAAGTTTATAGCAAACTTGTTGGTCAGTAACATGAAAGGATGCTTATGAAGAGTTATAGAAAAGAGTTGTGGTTTCAAACGAGTCAAAGACGTGAATTTATCAATATCACGCCCGAGGTCCAGGCCTGTCTTGCTGAGAGCGGTATTAAGGAAGGCTTCGTGCTTTGCAATGCCATGCACATCACCGCCAGCGTCTTCATCAATGATAATGAGTCCGGGTTGCACCATGACTTCGAGGTCTGGCTTGAAAAGCTCGCCCCCGAAAAACCCTACTCCCAGTGTCGTCACAACGGCTACGAGGACAACGCCGATGCGCATCTTAAGCGTACTGTTATGGGTAGGGAAGTCGTTGTTGCCGTCACCGGCGGCAGGCTCGATTTTGGTCCGTGGGAGCAGATATTCTACGGTGAGTTCGACGGCAAAAGAAAAAAACGCGTCCTTGTAAAAATTATCGGCGACCTGTAACTCCTACTTCAGTATTTTCTCTAATAGTTTTAGGCCCTGTTTCAGCGCTTCAGTCTCAAGCAGCTTTTGGATATTGATCCGGGGTTTGTCTAAGGTCCCCTCGATAGGGAGTGTTATCCTGTCTGTGGCACTTTCGCCTGTTCTAACCGTTGAGCCGCCTAACCTGTAAGGCAGTGTTACCTTCATATCAAGGCTTTTGTTCAGGCCGATACTGCCGGCAAAGTTTACCGGATTATCGCCGATATTTATCTGCATGTTATCGTAGCGAAGAACTCCCTTTTGCAGAACAAACTTCGTCGGCAGGAGCGTCATATCCACACCGCGTCCGCCTGTTACAGACACAATCTGTCCCAACAAATCAGATGCCTCCAGACGCATCCTGTCTATACCTACAGTACCCACAACCACAAGGTCATTCCTTGCAGCACCGGCTAAGGGAATAGCGAGTTTGGCACAGTTAAAATCCGCTACCCCGCGAACATTTACCGCATCGGCGAATATTGGATTGAGGTACATAAGCATTTGCCTGCTTGTCTCGTCGTTGATATTGACCTTCTCTATTATCTGCATCGGCCCTGAAGTCTTGAGCAGCATGGGCTTTTCTTTGAAGTTGACCCCCCCTGCCAGATTGAGTTTGCCGTTGTTGACGGGCGCCGAAAACGGCTCAATCGTGAGCAAGCCCTCCTTCACCCTAATCTCCATCTCGGTTGGCCCAAAGTTCAGCCCTTTATATGAGGCCTTGTCAAAACCGAATTTGGCCTTCGTGTTTAGATTTGCAAACAGGTCTCCTTCTTTGTCCGGTGCATAGACCGATTCAATCTTGATATCGCTGGTGCGTTTGCCCTCCATTTGAAGTCCCTCCGGAATAAACGCACCGGCTATGGTACTTACCTGGGCAAGATCATAATCTGCTTTGATTTCGCCGCTCAATTTGGTTTTGTCTCCGGCGCTCGTCTGTGTCAAATTGCCGGTTACGTCTATCTGCGAGCTGTCAATCCGCAAATCTCTTATCTGGCACGTCTTTTCAGCAAAATCCAGGAGCACATCTGCAAAAATCTTTACCAGTTTGTCTTCAAAAGGTTTTTTGCCCGGCCGGCTTAGCTTCAGGTCGGTAATTTGTGTTGAGCCGGTTGCCACTCGCAGGCGCCCTTTGTCCTTGCTGACCGAAAGTTCAGATTTTAACATCCCGTCCAAGGTCATCCCTTCCGGAAGCGGTTTAAAAAATGCGACGAACGGTTGAGCCTTTTTCAAATCAATCTCCGCTTTAATCCCCAATCCGAGTTCCTGTTTGGCCCCTTCGCCCAACGGCACAACCGAATCTGCGATTTTCACCTGTCCCATATCTGCTGTTGTCCGGAAGGAACCGATATTCAGGATATCCTTGTCCGTATCGACACCAAGGTCAAAATCCATCTTTACAGAAGTAGCAGGCGTCGCTTTTTTGCCATCGCTGACAACAAATTCTTCAATCACAGCCTGGCCACGGGCCGTTATTTTTTCGTCGTCGAAGGATACCTTCCCACTTTCTCCGGCCTTGCCTGCAACCGTGTAATCACCAAAATCTACGAACTGGCCGACAAATTCCTGTAAGCCCCCAAGGTCTGCGGTTGCAACGTAGTCAACCGAATTTGTCCCACCCGTACAGTCAATTGTGCAAAACGACGAAGTAAAGTTGAGCTTATCTATAACAATATTCTTGTCGTCGGAAGATATTTGCGCATCCATTTTGATTGGCTCGGCAATTGTTGTCTTTTTGCCGCGTATATCTTTTTCGAAGCCTGACAGAACCGCCTTTGCCTGCAGCTTCTCGAATCTGCCGTCGTCGATCCCGGCGGTAACGTCGCCGTTAAGTATGCCGGCTGCGTCTATGTCCTTGCCTGCCAGTGCAAACAAAGGGCCAAGCGTCTCCAGGTCCAGGTTGTCAACTTTTACTGTGAAATCACCGCTCGTCCCCTTCAGCGTCCAGCTCTTTTTCGCCGCCGGGGTCAAATCTCCCTTTGCGGTGATTTTTGATTCTGTCTGGCCGCCACCTACCGCCAGCGCCACATCAAAGGTTGATATCTTCCCCAGCGGATTCAGGTTCACCTTCGATTCTATGTTGCTGACCTTCAATAGCTTTGCGTCCTTGTCTTCAGGAATCTGATTTAAAGTTAAGCCACCCCCTTTTACGGTAAGATCAATCTTTGCCAGGGCCATTCCTTTTCCATCCCCTTTATTGGCAGGTATCTTTTTTTCAGATGGTATAGTTACATCAGCCGTTTTTCGGGTGCCGTCCGTAACATTAATCACCACCTCCGGCTCATCGACTAAAGTCTTGCCAAGCGACACTATTCCAAAAAGTAACGGCACATAATGAGGTCTGGTTGAAACCTCCTTAACCTTCGCCGAAGTGGTCCCGGAGCCATCTTCAAAGCTCAAATCCGTTATCCGAATTCCCTTAAGCCACCCCATCGAAAAATCACCAACCTGCAACCGACCGCTGATAGAACGGTTTATCTTACCGACGATGAACCTCTTGCCGCTCTCAGAAGACAGATACACAGGGATAACAAGAACAAGCAGCAAGACGAATACCACTGCAACTATTACAATCCACTTGATCGTTTTAATTTTGCTCAGACCCTTCTTGCCCGCCGTATTCACAGAATCGCTCCCGGTACGCATTGTTCAGACCCCCTTAAAATAATTTTTGAGATTTGCTGCTTTCGACCCGGTTTGCCGGATGCCCACTAATAAAAAGTCAATCTAACATAATCTCATCCGACTTGGCCTTAATAACCGCATCCACTTTATCGGTATATTCCTTCGTCAGATTGTCAACGTCTTTTTTGCCTTTGTCACGCTCATCTTCAGTGATAATCTTGCCCTTTTGCTCCTCGTCCAAATGCTTATTGGCATCGCGCCTTATGTTTCTGACGCTCACCTTTGCCTTTTCACCCATCTGCTTGACCTGCTGCGTAAGTTGCTTTCTCCTTTCCACACTCAACGGTGGTATGCTTAGCCGGACAATCTTACCATCAACAATCGGGCTAAGGCTCAGGTCGCTGTTTCTTATCGCCTTTTCAATATCTTTCAAGCTGGCAGGGTCGAATGGCTTAATGGCTACAGTGGCCGCCTCTGGTGTTGCAATAGTCGCCAACTGCTTCAAAGGCGTCTTGCTGCCATAGTAATCCACCATAAGGTTCTCCACGAGCCCGGTCGAGGCCCTGCCTGTCCGTACCGAACGCAGTTCGTTCTGCAGGAATTCCACAGCCATGGCCATGTGCCGGGCATGCTCTTCGACTATCTGTTTTACAGGCATATTGTAAATTCCACGCTTAACACAAATCCGCCTCAACCCCGCGTAAAACGCGGGGCTAAATAGAAATCAAGTATCAAGGTCCACCGGCTTGCGCCGGTAGGCTTCTGTCTTCTGACTAACTGATGAGCGTCCCGATGTCTTCACCGCAAAGCGCTTTTGTTATGTTTCCCTTCTTGAAGATGTTCAGAACCACAATCGGGATATTGTTTTCGCTGCAGAGGCTTATCGCCGCCGGGTCAATCACCCGCAGACCCTTTTGCAAAACCTCATTATAACTGAGCTTTTCTATCAGCTTTGCCTCAGGATTAGCCACGGGGTCGTCCGTATAGACACCATCAACCTTTGTAGCCTTTATTATGACCTCTGCATCAAGTTCTGCCGCCCGAAGTGCCGCACACGTATCCGTTGAGAAGAAAGGATTGCCTGTCCCGCCGGCCAGTATCGCCGCTCTACCTAATTCCAGGTGTCGCAGACATCTGCGCCGAATAAAAGGCTCGCAAATCGCCGCAACCTCAATCGCGCTCAAAACCCTCGTCGGCTGGCCCAGCCTCTCTAAGGTTTCCTGCAGTGCGCAGGCGTTAATCACCGTCGCTAACATACCCATATAGTCCGCGGTATTTTGCGGAATATGGCTTTGCTTTGAAAATGTCTCGCCACGAAGGAAGTTCCCGCCGCCGACGACTATCGCAACCTGCGGGCCGAGCTTGCAAATCTGTGCGATCCGTTGGGCAATAGACTCAAGGGCCTCGCCGTCGATCCCGAAACCGTCCGGCCGGCAAAAACTCTCGCCCGATAGCTTCAACAATACTCGATTGTACTTCGTTTGTCCCATTCGCC
>QNBT01000161.1 GCA_003644205.1 Planctomycetota bacterium
CAGCATTAGTCCGGTATATAGTCTTGTTTCTACTTTGCCATGTGACTTCCATAAATAAATTAATGAATACGCACTAATTAGATAAGCCAATACGAAACAAATACACCTGTGGATAATCCTATAGCGGCGATGGAGCAGGCAAGGGGGCAAAGACCGAGAGTTTTTAAGAAAAGGAAAAGGAACAAACCGGTAAGGATGATGGTAAGGACGGTAAGTGCGGTGTAGAGAACAAACGGGTTGTCAGTAAAGAGCGATAAAAGATGAGTTATCAAATACGCTTTACCAAATCCACAAAGCTGAGATGTGGGGCGACCTAATTGGACACAGGGATTCCAAACAGATATCCACGCATGCGAATTGCCGTTAAGATGATGATTAATCTCCGGAATGTACACCCAACTCTGATCCGTAAACTTGCGATTACTAATATGTTCATCATCCTGAAATACGGTACTATGCATCTCCCTGGCATTATTATGAGGGAAAATGACTTCGGCCTTAAAAAGAATGGGGGCGAAATAGAATATTTGAACGAGGATCAAGAAAAAAAAGGCGTTTCTATAATTTTTGGTCATGATCGCACGTATTTCCTTTTTGATTTTCAGTGCCTCAGAAACACTCCCGGAGAACATTCTATAATAGCCTCGCTGAAGTTTGTTTGCTGTTTACCGGACGTATCCCAGGGACTTCAATTTCTCCTTTTCCTCGTTAGTAAGTCTTCTGCGTCTGCTACCTTTGCGAAGTTCCAAGAGTTCTCCTTTGGGAATCTTGCTTAATCTTTCCTTCAAATCCCGGCCGCGCTGCCGATGGTTCGGAGCTTCAATCAGATTACGTTCCTCGCGCGGGTCATCAATCAGATTAAACAACTCATACTGCTTATAGACAGGGGTATGAATCAACTTGAAGCCTCCGGTGACTATAGATGACTTGGTTTCATAGTTATTCGTCGAAGATATCATTTCCGCGAAGATTTCCCGATTGGTTGAACTTTCCCGTCTTAAGTCATCACCTCGAAACCGGAAATCTGTTTCTATATCGAGTATATTTAATAAGGTCGGGACAATATCAATATGCTGAACGAAATCCGTCCTTGCGCCGGTCAGTTCACGTCCAAGTTTTATGATAAGGGGCACATGAATCAGGCTATTATAAAGGTTCTCACCGTGGGCGAAATAATAATCGTGCCCTCCCATACCCTCACCGTGATCCGATGTGAAGATGATAAGCGAGGACTCGAACCTGCCCAGCTCCTTTAACGTATCAAGCAAACGGTTAAAGTGGTCATCAAAGTAGCGTATCTCACCGTCATATTGCGAGATGTAATAGTGTAAATCGGTGTTTTCGCCCAGTTTCTGGTAGCAGGGAATCCCGCCCCAGCCGCTCGCCGTTTCGTTCAACTTGAGATTGACAGCCGTTTTTCCGTGGTCCCGGAACATCTCGGCAAAAACTTCAGGTGGTGTATATGGCCCGTGCGGGTCCTGATAATGAATCCACATAAACGCCTGTTCGTCATGGTATTTCCTGAGCAGTTCGATGGCCCGGTCGGTAGTATGCTCTGCAATCCTCTCCGGAGTGCGCCTGACCAGCTCACGACCCCCGAAAGAGGCATCGTATATTTTAAAGCCCTGCTCCCAGCCGATACCTTTACGTAACACGTAATTGCTCACCACGGCCATAGTTTTGTACCCAACCGACTTCAAAATCTCCGCCAGCATCTTAGCTTTCCCCGGCGGGGAGTTATTGCCCACCACCTTTATCTCATGAGGCAACAGCCCGCTTAACATGCTGGCGCAACTGGAGCCGGTTATAGGGGCGTGGGAAAGACAATTCTTAAACAGCAATGCATCCCCGGCAAACCGGTCTATGGCAGGTGAGGTGTTCCTGTGATAGCCGTAGCAACTCAGATGGTCGGCTCTGAGTGTATCGACCGAAATGAGTAAAACCCAGGGTCTCTCCTTATGGCGCCTGGGCCGACATCCGCTCAGCCAAAGAGCGCAAGGCAGACTCGCTGTCGCACTACCATAAAGGCCGTATTTCAATATATCCCGGCGACTTGACTCCCCGGCCGGGCTTCGCTTCAATCTCATACTCAGGCACTCCACATTCTGCGACACTTCCTGGATCGTCTGTAGCAATTATACTACTTCTGAAGCTGTTTACCAACTTTTTGGCCCATCAATGATTAAGCGGATACCATCATTGGTCTTGATTTCCAAGGGTCTCTCGCATAAAGTTGGTGTTCTGAAGGCGGCCGTTGCGGTGCCGTTGCGGGAGGCATCGTCGGCAAGATGTGAAAGACGTGCTGTTCTTCGTATTTGAAGCGTTTGCCAAACGACAAACCGCGCACATTTGAAAGGAACCGCCGTGTCGATCCAAAGCCCCTGCACAATCGGGTGTGAGAGACAAAACCATTCTGTGTATTTAATAGTTCTGCTTGCCTTATTAACAGCAGCTTTTGGTCTGAGGTGTTACCACCTCACGCAGCCGCCGCTGGATTTTCACCCGACGCGCCAAGGCTGGTCGCTCATCCTTGCCAGGGCATACTATTTCGAAAATGCCGGTTCAATACCCCAGTGGCAACGGCAGGTAGCACGGGTCAACAAGCAGATGACACATATCAAGGAACCACCTATCATGGAACACCTGGTTGCCACGGTTTATCGGTTCGCCGGGGCCGAACAGCTCTGGATTCCAAGGGTGTTCTCCATCATATTTTGGTTGTTAGGAGGATTGTTTCTTTTCCTGTCGGCAAGGGAGATGGTCTCGCCGAATGGCGCACTGGTCTGCACGGCTTTTTATCTGTTCGCGCCGTTCGGGATATTTATGAGCCGTAGTTTTCAGCCGGAGGCAATGATGGTCATGCTGTTTGTCGCCGGCATTATGACCATACGGTCCTACTATAACCGGCCCTCCGTAACAAGGCTACTGGTTGCAGCGGGCACTGCCGCATTGGCCATATTAATCAAGTCCATAGCGGTGTTTCCGATAGTGGCGGCCTTTGTTTTCGTAGGCATCGCCAAAGAAGGCCTGCGTAAAGGCCTGCTCAATATCAGGTGCTTCTGCTTCTTACTGACGAGCCTTTTATTGGGCCTCGGGTACTACTTCTATATGATGTTGGGCCCGGGTCGTCTGGGGCGTGTGGCCGATACGATTTTTCTGCCTCATCTGCTGCTTGAGCCATCTTTCTGGGCGGGATGGCTCCATGTTGTCGGAGGTACAGTTGGTTACCTCGCTGTTATTGCGGGATTAATAGGAATCGCGCTGCTTAAGAACAGGTCCGACAGGGCGCTGCTAATCGGCTTGTGGGCAGGCTATGTTGTGTACGCCCTGCTGTTTACTTACACTACGGCCACACACGATTATTACCAGGTGTTGCTCCTCCCAATTGTAGCGTTATCGTTGGGGCCGATAGGTTCAATAATTGTGGCCCGCCTGCGGAACTTGGGCCGGGCGTGGTGGTGGGGATTGGCCGTTTTGGGCCTGCTTGTTCTGGGGCTGGTTATCCATACAGGTCTCAGTATTCGCCACGACCAGTTCAGGAAACTTGACCCGGCTGTTAAGGACAGGCTTCAGATTCTATGCAACTTCATCGGGCTTAATCCACACTACCTCAAACGTATAAACTATGACTTCGAGGAGGAGATTAAGGTCGCACGGGACATCGGCGAAATTGTTAATCACAGCACCCGGACCATTTTTCTGGCCCCGGCTTACGGGTATCCGCTCAGGTATTACGGCCAATTGTTTGGCGCGTGTTGGCCCCGACAGGAAGACCTTGAAGTGAGAAAATTGAGGCGCTTAGAGGCACTGGACGTCCAAACGCACTTCGAAAAACTCACAAAGAAATGGTCGCCGGAGTATTTTATTGTGGCCGACCTTGAGGACTTTGACCGACAGAAGGATTTGAAGGACTTTCTGACCGACAGATTCGACGTCATTGCCGAAAGCGACAAGTATTTGATTTTCGACCTTACAAAAGAAGCTCGTCCTGAAGGGCGAAACAATCCAAGCTCGGCTGACGGATAACCGCCCACATATGTAACTTGAACCTCAGAGTTATATCTCAAAATGCAGCGACTCCGTTCAAAAACGGGGTGCAGTTATAGACAGTTGACATAAGTGGGGGTGGGAAATATCATTATGTCTTCTTTGTTTTCTTGAGAGTACCGAATGAGATTTATAATAGACTGCCTGTATCTGCTGGCAATCGTTTTTGTAAGCCCAAAGATCATATACAGGATGATCCTGCAGGGCCGATATCGCTCGGGCTGGGGACAGCGATTAGGTAAAATCAGTCGCCGCGCACCGGAAAAAAGGTGCATCTGGATACACGCCGTCAGCGTAGGTGAAGTCAACGCCACGAAGACCCTCATCCCGAAGCTGGCCGAGTCGTTCGGCGATTACGAAATAGTAATAAGCTCTACTACGGACACCGGACTTGAGCGTGCAAAGACCCTCTATGAAAAGGATCTGCAGGTCTTCTACTTTCCCTTCGACCTGTCTTGTGTTATGCGGCGTGCGTTCGACAATATCCGGCCCAGTATATGCCTGCTGATGGAATTAGAGGTCTGGCCGAATCTTACCCGAATTGCTAACAAAAAGAACGTGCCGGTCGTGGTAGTCAACGGCAGGTTAAGCGACGAAAGCTTCCCGAAATACAAACTGATAAGGCCGATTACAAAATGGATGTTCGCCAAGGTGGATTTAGTCCTTGCTCAAACAGACGAATATGCCGAGCGGTTCAGGTTGCTCGGCTGCGCGGCTGAGAAAGTCATTGTAACCAGTTCATTGAAATATGACACAGCCCGAATTACAGATAAGGTTGACGGCGCTGACAAGCTCGCCCGGCAGTTAAATATAACGGGCCGGAAGCTCTGGGTGGCCGGGGGCACGGGGCCGGGTGAGGAGAAAATCTGCCTTGATATATTCAGCAAGCTGAAGGAGCAGGGGCGGTTTGCTGATTTGCAACTTGCGATAGTACCCCGCAAGCCGGAAAGATTCGACGAAGTGGCGCAACAGATCGCCGAGGCCGACTTTGACTTTGCCCGTTACAGCCTGATAAAGGAAGGGCAAAGCACCTCTACAGGTAAGCCTCCGGTCATTCTCGGCGATACGATGGGCGACTTGACTAAGTTCTATTCGTTGGCCGGCGTCGTTTTTGTAGGCCGCAGTTTGGTACCTATGGGCGGCTCGGATATGATGGAATCGGCCGCCTTAGGTAAATGCACAATCTTCGGGCCATACACATTCAATTTCAAGCAGACCGTCGATGTACTACTAAAAGGTGATGGCGCCATCAGCGTCAACAACGCGGACGAACTTTTCAAGGCCGTCGAGAAATGCCTGACCGACATCCCTTACGCCCGGCAAATCGCCGCCCACGGCCGGGAGGTAATCAAACAAAACCAGGGCGCCACCGAAAGAACCGTAAAAGCCATCACAAGCCTTTTAGACGCCTAATTGGGTGCAACCATCCCCTTCGAAATTCAAATTACTAAATAAGGGCATTTGACCTGTGCTGGCATTTGTCCTGTTAGTTTTTTTGTAACTCCATTTTTTCAGCGTATTCGATTACCCACGACTCTATATTGCTTTCAATATGCGGTTCACTGCTGAG
>QNBT01000162.1 GCA_003644205.1 Planctomycetota bacterium
AGTAACTGGTGTATTACTGCGGCGATAAGCCAGACGGTGAAGCTGGCGGAAAGCACAATCCAAAGAGACTGTTGTTTTCTAAAACAGGCAAAGGCCACAAGGAAAAATAATACGCTCGGCACAATCCCCCACAACGCACCCGTGCAATAGCTCGTCATCAGGTCGAAATTGCCGGGATTGTCCACGTAAAGCCAGAGCAGGACGATAAAGCCGGTAAGGGGCATCACGGCGATAAGGCCTGCCAATGTGGGCAGCTTTCGGCCAATCTGTGTGCAAAGGACGATAATGCACAAACTAATCGATAGCTTTATCAAAAATCGCATACCAACTCCTCAGCCAGACCATCCCTTGCGCCTTGTGCACCCTTTTCGGAGAAAAGGGTGCCACCCGAATATGAAAAAGGGTTCCTGGCCCCTTCTTCTTACCCAAAACTGGTGCGATTCATCGCACCCTACGGCTGGATTCCCGCTTTCGCGGGAATGACAAGGATGGTATGCGGCCCATACCCTACTTGATAAGCCGTATTGAAACAGGATACCTGTAAGCCTCGCCCTTACTGGTTGCGACACACGCCATGATTACGAAGATAATGTCCAGAATGCCTACCGCCGCCAGTATCAAAAGGCCGATGCATACCACAGACAGTATGCCTCCAGCAATAGAGGCAATGGTTACCGTAATCTGGAAATTCAATGCCTCTTTGCCCTGCTGGTCGATGAATGGGTCGTCATCCTTTTTTATGAGCCATACAATCAACGGTCCAATAAAGCAGGTGAAGAAGCCCAACAGGTGGCACAGCAGCGCCATGTTCCTGGCGTTCTGTGAGACATCCTGAGGTTGAGCTTCACCACTCGCAGTGGATGGTTGTTCCGGCGGGGTTTCTGCGCTTTGGCCCTGGTTTTCCACATTTTCGTCCATATTTTGTCTCCCTACAATTTGCCAATATGACTTATAAAACGACGGCTACAAGCCAACTATTCGCCTTTTACACACCATTGTGTTTCAAGTCAAGCAATAGTCTTTATTAAAATATTCTCTGAATGTAAAGATGGTTAAGTTCTCACAATTTGCTTTATGGTTGGGTCTTTGTTTGGACAGGTTTCCTGACCGTCGGCTGCTTTACTTCCGCTATTTTGATTGGCGGTTTTGGACGTGCCGACTTCGGACACTTGCCGGTCCAGCAATACAGGCACATATCCTCTCTGTCTCTGCCGATTGCCTCGACCATGTCATCAACGGTCTGGTACCTCAATGTCGTAACGTCCAAATCCTTAGCAATCCATTGAACCATTTGTTTGTATTTTTCAGATTTATTGTCAACATATTCCGACACATCTTGTAGGTCATGACCTTCGAGGGCGCGAATGGCCTTTCGTGCGGCCAACTCGTTTATAGAACGTGTTGAAAGATTGAATCTGCACGGAAACATCAACGGCGGGCAAGCGGGTCTTACGTGTATCTGTTTGGCGCCGCAATCCCACAGTTTCTTTACCGTGAAGTTTTTAAGTTGTGTCCCCCTGACGATTGAGTCCTCACACACAACAATACTATTGCCTTCGATTACCTCTTTTATTGGTATCAGCTTCATTTTCGCAATAAGGTCGCGTGTTTCCTGCGATGGCGGGGTATAGCTGCGCCCGTATCCCGGTGTGTATTTGACAAGTGGCCGCCTGAACGGCTTGCCCGACTCCATCGCATAGCCTAATCCGTGGGCACAACCGGAATCGGGAATACCTGAGACCAGATCGATTTCAATATCCTTGTCGCGTCTGGCGAGGTATCGGCCGCATCTTTCCCTTACCACCTCAACATTTAATCCCTCATAGCTTGATGCCGGAAAACCGGTATAAATCCACAGGAACGCACAAATCTGATTTTCCTTTCCCGCCGCCGGGCCTTTTTGCACAAGGCCGCCTTCATTAACCAGAACTATCTCGCCCGGGGCTATGTACTTTTCAATCTCAAAGTCGTTATTGGGAAAGGCGCTGGTCTCGCTGGTAACAGCCCACGCACCTTTCCGCTTGCCGACAACTAACGGCGTATATCCGAATCGGTCCCTCGCTGCATATATTCCATCGTTATGCAACAGCAGCAGCGAGCAGGACCCCGCAATGGCATCGAACATCTTCTGTATGCCGTCTATTAGATTCTCCCCCCGGTTGATGAGTTTTGCCATCAATTCGGGCGTGTTAACAGCTCTTCGGCTGACCTCGCTGAAGGATATACCATTATCTAACAACTCGGCTGTTAGTTCCTCGGCGTTTTCCACAAATCCACATGTTACGATACAAAACGGCCCGAATCTTGAGTTTAGATAAATCGGCTGTTCGTCATAGTCACTGATGACACCTATACCCTTGTTGCCGGGCATAGATTTGTAATCATCGAAGAATTTTGACTTGAACTGGCCCTGGGTCAGGTCATGTATCTGCCGGGTGAAATCTTGGCCCAGTACCGCCATACCCCCATATTCAGTGCCCAGATGCGAATGATAATCTGTGCCGTAGAACAGAGTTTCCGCACAATCCGTTTTCGAGACTACTCCAAAAATACCGCTCATAATCAGCTCCTGATATGCTTGTGAGTTTTCATCCTTGACACTTAGCTCCGTTGCTAAACATCACAGCCACCGCAGAATATCAGAATCGTTGAAAAAAAGCAACCCTCCCTCTACAAAGTCGGCCAATTACGTCGAAAAAAACCCGTCCTCCGTCAAAAGTCCTCCGTCCACTGTTGAGCGAAGCGAAGTCACGACACCTCGGGGTCCCGACTCGTCTGGGTCATACGTCATCCTGCCCCAGCAAGCGCATCAACATCCAGCCGATACCGGTCCCGGCGATATAATACGCAAACTGCCGCCAGACAAAGTCCGTCCCTATTAAAGCCATGCCGAGAAACGTTGACCGTATCTGCTGCAAGAACGCCGGCTGCCAGAGCTGAAGAAACTCCAGCCCACATGTTACCACAAATACCGCTAATGCAATTGGCGTGGCATTCTTTTTACTCGGCCAAAAGAAAAACGCCACCAGGCACCATAATATTTCGTAAGCCGAGCAGGTCAGGTAGAAATTAAACCATCGCCTGCCCGGCCCATCATAGAACCAAAGGCCCAACCCCAACGGTGTAATAATACACAACGCCAATAAAATCCATCGGCGCCGCGAAAAATATGAAATAATAGCCTCAAGACTCATAACGGCTTTATTACACGTTTTCAGTCAATTGTCAACACCTCTTGGTTGCCACCGGCCTGGCGATTCGTCGTGATTATCGGAACTGCCGGGAACCGGCCCAATCGGGAATTTCGCACCTTGCAGTCCTGATTTGGTTAATCGAAAAAGGATTAAACACCCATCCAAAAGCGGTCGAAAAAGTATATTCAGATACCCGTTGATGCCGGATAATACAAATATGCCCGTTGAAGTTAGCAGAAAAATTCTCTTCGTGGATGACGAGAGGAACGTTCTTGGCGATTTCAGGCGTCGGTTTCAAGATATTTTTGATATCGAAATGGCCCTGGAGCCCGAAAAAGCCTTAGAGTTAATGGTTGAGTCCGGCCCCTTCGCCGTTGTCGTTTCCGGCCTGAGCATGGAAGGGGCGGACGGTCTGACATTCCTGCACCGGATGAGGAAACTCAACGACGACACTGTATGCATTCTGCTCGCCGACCTTGCCGACCACAATGTGGCTGTCAAAGCCGCCAATGAAGGACGAATCTTCAGATTCCTCACCACGCCCTGCCCGCCGGACACCCTCCTCGAAACGCTTAATGAGGGCCTCGATTACTACAGACGCCTGACGGCGGTGACCAGGTACGTCTATACTACCCATGTCAAAGATTTCAAGCCGGGCCGGATCGAACGAAGTCAGGGCTGTTTGTCCGTCACGGGCTATACGGCTCAGGATTTCTTCAGGGATCCTTCCCTCTGGCTTTCCATAGTGGAGCCGGAGCATCAATCAATGGTCAAGGCCAACATCGAGAAGGTAATTGCCGGACACGAGGTCGGGGCCATTGAGTTCAAAATCCGTACGCGAGAGGGTGACATACGCTGGATTCGCGATACGATTATCCCGCATCGTAACAAACAGGGCGTGGTATATAAATATGATGGAATGGTTGAGGATGTAACCGAACGGAGGGAGATGGCCGAGGCCCTCCAGAAGAGCGAAGCACGCTATCAGAGAATGGTTGCCAACATTCCCGGAATCGTTTATCAATTCATCTCGCGGGCGGACGGGACCATAGACTTTCGCTTCCTCAGCGACAGTTGCTGGCCGCTATTCGGCCTTGACCCCAAGCATATAAAGACCGACGGCAGTGTTTTGTTAGACAAAATTCATCCGGATGACCTCGCCGAATTCTATCGGTCAATTGCCGACTCAGCCCACAGGCTTTCTCCCTGTGACTGGTGGGGACGTGTAAGTGTCGCCGGTGAGCAAAGGTGGTTTCAGAGTGTCTCCCGACCGGAGCGGCTTGCAAACGGCGATACCCTCTGGGACGGTGTCATCCTCGATATGACGGAGTACAAACGAATTGAGCAGGAGGCCAGGAAGGCGGAGGCTGAATTGATAAAAACAAACCAGATTCTTAAAGAGCACGACCGCCTCAAAAACGAATTTGTTTCAACCGTATCTCACGAACTGCGCACACCCCTTTGCATCTTCAAGAACATCATATCCAACGCCATGGCGGGCGTCATGGGAAAGATCAGCCCAAAACTCTATGACAGCCTGAAAACCGCCGATGCCAGCATCGACAGGCTGTCAAGGATTGTCGCCGACTTTCTCGACATCTCCAGAATCGAGTCAGGTGTTATGAAACTCGATTTACGGCCTGTTTCCATTGGCTTATTGGTCTCGGAGGTTGCCGATTCACTGCGGACGCTTGCAACCGCCAAAGGCCTCGAGCTGAAGACCGACTTGTGCCCCGAAGAGCTTCTCGTAAACGCAGACGAAGACAGGATTGCACAGGTGCTCACGAACCTTATCGGCAATGCCGTCAAATTCATCCCCACCGGCTGCAAAATCGATGTAATTGCAACGGACCGCAACGACCACGTTGAAGTTGCCGTCCGTGATAACGGGCCGGGCCTGAGCAAAGAAGATATGGAAAAGGTCTTCGACCGCTTTGTTCAGGGCCCTAATCTGACAACCGCCGGCCAGACCGGCACCGGCCTGGGCCTGACCATTGCCAGGGAACTCGTCCAGATGCACAAAGGCCGAATCTGGGTCGAAAGCGCACCCGCCCACGGCTGCTGCTTCTACTTCACTGTCCCAAAATACGACCCACCAGCAGATTCTGCCACAGACACCAAACAGCTCATAACTGCTCACCCAACCAAAGGGTCATTATGAACGCAGTTAGCCTGTCCTGCCTACCCTCCGTCCGAAGAGATTGTGGACATTAACAATTCGCCGAACGTCACAGTAGAGAGGGTCATTGGGTACGGCAACCCGAATAGAGCCATTTGCGTTGTAAAGATTTTTTGGCCGTATCAAAAGTGTATTGTAGGACGAAAGCAGTATTTTTACAACCATCAGACTGATAAACATCGGTTTGGAAAACACTATAGAGTAACTAA
>QNBT01000163.1 GCA_003644205.1 Planctomycetota bacterium
AATAGCTATGATTCCCATTATTCTGAACTTGAAAAGCATGGGGGTCCCTGTTGACCTTTTCTGGTGGTCCCTGGCCCTGGGTGTCGGATTTGGGGGCAATGCAACTCCGATTGGCTCAACGGCTAATATTGTTGTAGTGAGCAAAAGTGAGCAAACCGACGAGCCAATCACGTTTGCAATATGGTTAAAGTCCGGCATGATAACCATGCTTATCACCTGCACAATTGCTTCGGCTGCTCTCGTTGTACTTAATGCCCTTCTAAGCCGGTAGGAAGAATTTAGAAAACATGATGACCTACATGTTATCTAATTTTCTCACTTCGTCCCAAGCTGTTCCCTACTAACAAGCCAAATACGAACCAGCCCCAAGATATTGTTTTTCCCTTGCTATTATAGTTTTACAAACCATCTGAACAAACATCTGAGTATTACGATAATCATCTTCACCAAAAGATAAATAACGAGGTACACAACCGGAAGCACAAAGAGCAGAGGTAAGGCAAAGGGGCCTAAAGCAACTAAAACAACTTGTGCTACGATCCAAAGAATATATAGAAAACAACCAATTGCTATATATTTGAATATGCTGCCGCTCATTTCTTTATCCATTTAGAAACATCATGATATATTTTCAAATCGTGCAAACTCTTCATAAAAATTCAAACCTACCATGCCTGTTGGGCCGTTGCAGTTTTTCGTAATCATTATTTCAGTGTATTTACTATCCAGCGGACAATAACCATAATAGCCCTCACGATTTATAAGCATGAGTACATCAGCGTATCTTTCCGCAATTATAGCTTCATCGAAATCGGCTAATCTCGGTTTGGCTCTTTCTTCTTCCTGCCGAATCAAATCAAAGCTAAGCTGAGCCAATAAAAACACCGGCACATTCAATTCCAATGCCATAAGTTTTAAGCTCCTTGATATTTCGGCAAATTCTTCTTCATGCAAATCTATCTTTTTCTCCAGTCGCATTAACTGCAAGGAGTCAACAATTACACACTTTATATCTTTCTCACTTTTAAGTGTAATCACCTTGTTTCGCAACTCTCCCGGGGTAAGTCTCGATGTGTCATCAAAATAGATTGGCTTTTTTGATATTTCAGAAGCTGTTCTTTTAAGTAGGTTCCAATCTTCACCTTCTAATTTGCCTTGGCGAGCTTTATGTAGATCAATGCCAGCCCGACCGAGCAGCATTCTTTCAAGAAGTCTTTCCTTGCCAAGGGCCATAGAGAAATACAAAACAGGTATATTCTTATCGATGCCCAAATACTCCGCGATCCTCAAGGCAAAAGCGGTAGTTCCTATACCAGGATGTCCCGCAACGACTATCAAATTACCATCGCTTAGCCCTGAAAGCATTTTGTCAAGTTCGGAAAAGCCGGTTGGCAAACCCTTGATCCCATCATCTTTTCGCCTACTGATATCGCTTAATACAGTTTTTATGATTTTATCTGCTCTGCTAACCGTGTCGCCTGTTTCTTTTCTATCGCACATAATCTTATCCTCTCGATATTAGCTAACTTTTGTTAAAAACCGTCTTTGTTCCTTACTCCCAAATCCAAACCCGCCTTTGTTTGCGGTCCAGCTACCCTCTCTTTCCATTTGTATCGCTTTTTCAAAATCAAGCATAGTCACAGGGCCTGTTGTCCCTCGGCCAAGGCTAAGCCTGGCAGCATTGAGCACTACATTCTTGATTTCTCCGCCTGACAACTCTACTTCACTAAGTTGGTCAATTGAGATATCCTCGGCGAGTGGCATATCTTCCGGTATGAGCTTGCCCCATATTTGTCTGCGGAGTTCTTTTTCAGGTCTTTCAAACTCGACCTTTATGGCGATTCTTCTCTCTAATGCTTTATCCAACGTGACCTTTCGGTTTGTCGAAAGGATGCATACTCCCTTAAACCTTTCCAACTCTTGCAAAAGAACGTTAACATCTCTAACTTCCCAGTTACGCAAAGCCGAATCTCTGTCATAAAACATCGCATCAGCTTCATCCCAGAAAAGCACAGCTTCGGATTGCTCCGCCTCCCTAAAAACTCTCACAATATTCTTTTGTGTTTCACCTACCCACTTGCTCACAATCTCAGCATAATTTGCTGTTATTATTGGCCTGCCGAGTTGATAAGCTATTGCCTCGGCACTGGCGGTTTTACCGGTACCTGAGAGCCCTGAAAATAGGGCTGTTACTGATGTCCCATATGAAAAAGTTTGGCCGAGCCCCCAATCCTCAAACATTACATCAGAATTTCTGGCCTGGACCACGCACATCTCCAAAGCCGATTTAACACAATCAGATAGCACCAATTGTTCCGGCCTTACTATCGGCTGGTGAGCCAGGTTAGCAATTCTCCTCTGCCTTTTGATTTTGAATTTAATCAAACATTCCGGCGTAAGTTCAAACTCACTTGCCCGAAGCAACATCTCGTTTTCAATACCACCGCTGTTACTGTTGTTGTCATCACAAACTTTTATAAAACCATTTTTCCGTAATGGTCGTTCGCTTTTCAGCATTTCAATACAATGCCGGATTGAAGGCACATCCGCACTGGCACATCTTGCTAAACCTTCGCCCGTGAAACTTTCATCTCGTGGAGATAAAAATCCAAGTTCCTTGCCTATAAGCATAAGTACCATTAATATTTCCTGCCGGCTCAGGCTGCAATTTATAAGCTCGCTCAATGGCCAGCGGGGATGCTTTTCTAAAGCATTAAAAAAACGATCAAGCAGCTTATTGACATTCTCATTATTTTCGGCAAGACTGCTTAGAAAATACCTGCGTTTTCGTTCCTGCCTGATATCGTCGGCTCTTTCAGCAGCAGCTTTGACAATTTTGTAGGTATGATCCAGTAAGTCATCATATTTTTTTACCCTCCAGCCCCCCTTACAGTCTTTGCCCAGGATGGCAGATATAAACTCGTCTGAGGCATTGAACCGTGTTCCACCCCTGTTTGAATAAATTTCTATCATCCCTGATCTGCATAAACGACTATTTTTAGTCATACTTCCGGCTATGGATAAAACTTTTTTGCCGGATTTATTCATCGCTTTCTGAATATCCTCCAAATCCTCAACAGGTTGATGCATTCCCGTTGCACTAAGGGCAAAGAGCAAAAGTATTTCTTTTTCGGTCCGGTTGAACTTGTGCTTGCTAAACACCTTCATGAGCTGCAATTTCTCAGACGAAAGAACGATACATTTGTGAAGCATACCGGCGAACTGTCTTTCTACCCTTGCAGCTTCTGACTCGGAGGATTTTCGCAAAGTGAAAAGAAGCTTTGCTGTTTCGATAATTTCGGCATTTGTACTAAAAGAACGTGGCGCTTTTTGACAGAGGCGTTTGGCTTTTTTGATGACTTGTTTGATTTGTGCATGGCTCAATTGTTTCTCCTTTCGCTTACAGTAATTTCTCAATAAGTTTTAAGGAGTGATTGTACCACCAAGCTGCGACAACCCGTGTCGAAGCGTAGATTTTTTTTGAGATAACCGCCGACATTTTATTATAAGTTTGGATTTCCCAAATAAACCCTTGCAAAAAAGCAAGAATTTGATAGTATAAAGCCTATGGACAATCTTGAATGAAACGCTCATGGGATTTTATAAAGAAATTATATAATCATTGTTAGGCATATGGAGTAGAAACGAAATGACATGTTCAAGACAAGATGAGTGTGAATCTACAGTGGAGGTTGGGTGCAAAGGATGCGGTTTTAAGCATTTCGATCAAATTGAAAGTAATAACAATCAAGCGATTGAATTTATCAAGAACGAATACTTTAATTTATGTTCACTAAACAGAAGAGGACCAGGTGGCAGAGTTTCATTAGACTCCCCATTTAAAAAGTTTATCTTGGAACAAGCAAACCAGATTATTCAAGGTTTTCCTGGCCTCAAAGCACTCAAGCCTAACGAGTTAACTGATAAAATTATTATCGACCATAAGGAGTATGAATTCCAAATCAAATGTGATGGTGCTTTCTCATTCTCACCTCCTGATAAAAATACAACAAAATATATCTTCGTCGAGATCAAAGGGTATGGAGATGATACAAACAGTATTTTATCTGCCATAACAGCTGCACAGTTGAGTTGCCATGTCGAAAAATTTAAAAATCATAAATATTATTATTTAGGAAGCAACTCCGCTAAAGCGACAACAGGCCTAAAAAGAGAAGACCATTTTTTGAATCAAAGGTATAAGGTTGCAACATACATTAAGTGGGCAGAGTCCAAACGCTTCATTAAATTCTATGGCATATTAGATTTGGAAGAGATGTTAAATGACATCAGACAATACTGTGAAGATGCTTAAATTGTATTGCAATTGAAATCTTTGTAATCTAAAAGATAATCTGATTACAGGTTGCCGCAAAAGGTCAATTGTCGCTTGTTAGGTCAAAAAAAACAGTTTATTTTCTCTGGTAATTTCTTAAGGATTTTTCTAAAGATTCAATCACACCGGCTTTTAACTCTTCTGGTTCTAATACACGAACCCATGGTCCAAACCCCAAAATCCATTTCTTGAATTCCGTAGTTGTATCAAGCAGAAAAGAGGCAACCAGTTTGTTATCATCATCTTCTTCTATAACCTGAGTCCTGTGCCACTTCTGCTCACGAAGTATCATGGCCGCCCAGCCCTTAAATTCACAACGAACAGTAATGGGCTTAATCTCTTTGTAAATAATCCCGAAACTGCCGCTCACACAGCGTTCTAAAGAAAAATCTTCCGGCCTTTGAAAATTCTTTCGAGTGATTTTTACATTAGTCAGACGCTTAACCTTAAATGTCCGAAGTGCCTCTGCCTGAACGGAATGCCCGATTAAATACATACTGCCTTCGTATAGCACTAGACCATAAGGATGAAACTCAGTTATATAACCGGCTCCTTGCCGTTCAGGATTGTATTCTATTCGAATAATATTATTTTCGCTGATGGCTTTTCTAATTTTTTCCAAATGCGCTGATTCATCCGGGTTACTGTCCACATCAAAAAACTTAACATAAAACGTTTCGTCCAACTCCGCGAAGTAACCCAGGGCTTTTTTAGGCAAAAGAGCCTGTATTTTCCCCCACAATTGTTCCAGCCCTTCACCAAAGCATGTCCCAGAAAGTGGTGCGAGACATTGCTTGGCTAAATGCATTGATATCATTTCCGTAGGACCGACAATAATTTTGTCAGATTCTAAGAATCGCTTCTCCAGTCGCCAAAACTTCTTTCCAAACTCCCTACTTTCACAAGAAATCGGAAACCCGATTTTACGAAGGGTCGTAAGGTCACGCTCAATTGTCCTTCGGCTGCTCTGTGCTTTCCTGGCAAGATCTTCAATGCTGATTCCGAACCTGAAACTCTCCAGAACCCGCAACAACTGCCACTGCCTTGCTAATTGGTATCCTTTGCTCATAATTATCACCATTGGTCGGGGAAAATTAAGGGGTCAGACGCTAATGGCACTGTCATGCCTAAATCATTGGTTTTCCAGCAGTTAAAGGTTGCATCCGTTTTTGAGCGATCAGATTGGGTTGGTCCATGTTATAAGCCGGCAATATCGTCCAGA
>QNBT01000164.1 GCA_003644205.1 Planctomycetota bacterium
ATCGAATTACCAAACTACAAATGCTCAAAACAGTGCCCTTTGACCAGAAACAGCTTTTTCGGGCATTAGAGCATTTGGATTTTGAATTTGTTTCGGATTTACGATTTAGAAATTAGGATTTCACCGTTAGCGTTTATTTATTTTTCCAAAGAGCAATAATTGACAGTTGATTCGAGCAAATCACGGGCTGTGAGCCTTCCGCTCTCAGCCTTTTCTTACGGCGATGCTATAGATGTCTCTTTTGTTTTTGATATATTTTCTCTCGTAATTCGTACCCGTCAGTTCGCCGTCCCCGCTGCCGGCTGCGGGCGTGAATGCTATTGTGTCAAGCCTCTTACCCTGGGCCTCGATAGCCTTTTGAATCTCTTCAAAATAATCCGTATGGTCGGTCACAATCTGGATAACACCGCCCGTTTTCAAACACCGCACCATCTGTGCCATATTGGACCCCGAAACAAAACGTCTTTTATGATGTCGCTTCTTCGGCCAGGGGTCGGGAAAATAAACGTGAAACCAATCCACCGCCGAATCGCCCACATGCTCGGATAAAAACCGGGCCGCATCGGCGCGGATTATCCGGACGTTGGCCAGTCCCCACCGCCCGATCCTGTCAACGGCGTAGCGATAGTATTTGTTCGCCCGTTCGATACCTAAGAAATTCACATCGGGGGCATGACCGGCCTGGGCCAGGAGAAACGTCCCCTTGCCTGAGCCGATTTCAATGTGTACAGGGCCTCTGCGCCCAAAAATCTCCTCAAAATCAACCGCCCCAGCCAGACCTTCCGGTCTTAACAAGACGTCTTCATAGGCTTTCAGGGACCTTTTTGCCATGCGAAAAGTCCATTAAGGATTAATTCGAGACGTTTGTTTGCCCGAAAACGCCGCATTTTGCCCTCTGGCCCGGCTAAAGTCAAGTCCGATACCGTCCGATACGATTTTGTTGGAACACTACTGCACCACGTAGCGTACAAAAGTGAGGGCCGGTGACATAACAAGATGGATTGTCACGGAAAGGCTGATAAATGATTAGGCCTATCATTACATTACGACGGAAACGCATATTAATCGATGTTGACACTCAGAGGGAATTCTTTCTCGCCTCCGGTGTATCGTGCATCAGAAACCATCGTCGGGTTCTCGCCAATATCAGAAGGGTAATGGCATGGGCACGCCTCAAAAATGTCCGCATGATTTCCACTGCCTGCGTTTATGACAACGGCACAAAGGACCGCATCGGCTGCCTTGAAACAGCCGATGGTGCCGGAAAGATAAGCTACACCGTACGCCCAAGGCGCATCAGTTTCGCCGCTGATGGTTGCACGGACCTGCCTCGCGATATATTTCGACATTACGACCAGGTCGTTCTTGAAAAACGCGATATAGACCCCTTTAAAGAGCCCCGCGCCGACAGAATGCTCAGCGAGCTGCGGGCAAATGAGTTCGTTCTCATTGGCGGCACGATGGAAGGTGCTGTCTTGGCGACGGCTCTCGGCCTTTTGGCACGTCGAAAAAACGTTACAATACTAACCGATGCCGTTGGCTCCCGCGACAAGGCCGCCGCACAGGTGGCCCTGCGAAAGGTTGAGGCCAAGGGTGCAAAACTCGCCGAGACAAAGGCCCTCCTGGGTTCCTCGCATCTGAGGATGGTGGGTGTCTGCGGCTGCGACCGCTGCCGAGGACGGGTACATAAGCCACCTCTAAAGGCCGGAGCCTGAAGCCAGACTTCAAACTCAAAACTATTTGGACAGTCACCTGTTTTTGCCCGTCAGTTTATGAGCTTTAGGTCTCGTTATTAATGTATCTGATGTATTTGACATTTCCCCCCGCACCGGCCATAATATATCATTGACAGACGTAGGATGGGCAAATTTGTTGCCCATGCTGCTTCAAAAATGCAAAGCCCTTAATGGAGTAAGAAAATGGCCAAGTCCAAAAGAAGCTGGGAACAGCGCCTCACCGGCGAAACGGATGAATTGACACTGGATTTTGTTGAATCCTTATCCCGCGACAAACGGCTGTACAAGTATGATATCGCCGCCTCAATCGCCCACGCCCGGATGCTCGCCGAAGTCGGCCTGATAACAAAATCCGAGTTCAGCGAAATCCAAAAGGCCCTGTTTGAGATTTCCGACGAAATCACCGCCGGCAGATTCAAATTCGACAGAACCTGCGAAGACATACACATGGCCATCGAAGCCGCCCTCATTAAAAAGACAGGCGACGTAGGCGCAAAGCTCCACACCGGACGCTCCCGCAACGACCAGGTCGCAACCGACATGCGCCTGTGGATGCGCGACCGGATTGAAATCCTCCAGACAAGAATCTCGCTCCTGCAGCGTGACTTTGTAAAACTCGCCGCAAAATACACCGAAGCCGTCATGCCCGCCTACACCCACCTTCAGCGCGCCCAGCCCGTCGTTATCGGCTCCTATCTTTTAAGCTTCGTCGAACAGTTGTCCCGTGACTATCAGCGGCTGAAAAACTGCTCCGAACTCTTAAATGTTTGTCCCTTAGGTTGCGGTGCCGTCGCAGGCTCAACCCTGCCTCTGGACCGCAAAAGCACCGCCAGGCAATTGGGCTTCGAAGGTATAGCCTGGAACAGCATCGACGCCGCCGGCGACAGGGACTTCTGCGCCGAGTTCATATTCGATTGTGCCATCATCGCCGTCCACCTGTCGCGACTGGCCGAGGACTGGATTATCTACTCATCCGCAGAGTTTGATTTCATTCGCATCGACGACAAGTACTGCACCGGCTCAAGCATGATGCCCCAAAAGCGAAACCCCGACGTCCTCGAACTCATCCGCGCAAAAACCGGTTCCGTATATGGCGCCCTTGTCGCCATGCTGACTATTCTAAAGGCCCAGCCCTCCACATACAACCGCGACCTCCAGGAAGACAAAATCCACGTCTTTAGCGCCTCCGATACTATAGAAGCCGCACTCGAGATAGCCGCTGCAATTGTCTCCCATACAAAATTCAACACAAAGCAAATCGCGGCCGGCCTCGATACCGGTTTTCTCGATGCTACCAGCCTTGCTGAATATCTCGTCAAAAAGGGAGTCCCATTCCGCAAGGCCCACGTCATCGTCGGCCAACTTGTCACAACTTGCGAACAGCAAGCCAAGAGTAGGTTAAGCGACCTTACCCTTGACCAGTTCAAGGCCGCCTGCGACCAGATTGAAGATGACGTCTATAATTGTCTCGGCGCTACTAATGTTGCCAAAAAATATACAACCCTCGGTGCCGCCGGCCCCGACCACCTCGCAAGGCAAATCGCATATTGGAAAGACCAGCTAAAAGAACAATGAGTTAGGTATGGTGCGATATATTGCACCAATTCGTTCTATTGATAAATTATGTCTTATATTATTGTGTTAGTAGCAAACAAACGGAGATAAGACAAGTATGGCAAAGAAGAAGATATCTCGAAAGATCTATGGCAAGCTCAAGGGCGAGTACGTACAGAAGAGTGTCAAGAAGCGTATTGAGGCACTCTTTCTTGACAACATAGGCAAGGTCCTCACTCGTGAGCAAATCATCAAGGCTGCTACCGACCCAAAAACCGGCAGGCAGCCGGAGAACTGGCACCAAAGGCTTTCGGAACTGCGGACCGATGACGGTTACACCATTCTGTCTTGGCGGAATCGGGGAGAGTTGAAGGTTCAGGAATACCTCATGCCACACAAGAGGAAGCGGCCCGGTGCAGGCAAGAGGGTGCGACCAACCGATTCGACTTGGGTTGCGGTTCTGAAACGGGCAGAATACTCTTGTGAATGGAAGGAGGGTGGTTTAGTCTGCGGCTTGAAAGATGGTGATATTGATCCAGTTGGGGGAGGGCGAGTCAAACTCACACCAGATCATAAGAGTCCACATTCGTTGAACCCGGATGCAGATCCGGAGGATCCTGAACAGTGGCAGGTGCTTTGCGGCCGGCATCAGGTGACGAAGAAGAACTACTGGGACAGTAGTACCGGCAAGCTTAATACATACGCCATTGTGCAGTTTGCCCCCGAGATGGAGAAGAAACGAATATTTATGTTTCTTCTTTCCTACTTTGGTTATACGATGTCAAGAGACGGCAGAATAAGGAAGAAAAGCAAATGAGAAAAAAAGCTAAAGATACGAATACTACATTATCTCGAACCAGGGAGAAAATAGAGTCCTCGCTTTCCAAGAATGGAGTTGTGATCCTTCCCCCCATGGACATAATCGTGTCGTCCCGACTCCTTACACTGCTCGGCATTAAGGCTCAAACCACGATGTTCGACCCATGGTACAATAAGGGCGTTGGGGGTGAACGTGACGACTATGTGGAATACATTGTCGGCGTACTTAATGCTTTAGTGCCTTTCTCAGAACATATTTTCTTCTGGGGCTTTCCTGAAATCATAGCGCACTTCGTGGACAAGATCCCCAGCCCTCTTGAACTTCGACGCTGGCTGACATGGTTCTATAAGAACTCACCATCTATGATTCGTGGGTGGCGATCGGCACAGATGACCTGCCTGCACCTGTCTAAGCCTGGCGCTAAGATGCACGTTGAGAACTTCCTTAACGAAGTTCAACTCCAGAAGTTCAAACAGGGGAAGCTCCGTTTCATTCCCGGCCCCCCAAGCGTCATTGAAGAAGCACTGCTGTGCGGTTTCGTAGGCAGAAAGGAACAAATGGGACACCCCTCGCAGAAACCTGTGGCCGTACTGGAAAAACCGATTCTCATGGGCACAACTAGGGGGGATTTGGTTGTCGACTTGATGAGTGGTGCTGGGACGAGTGCGGTAGCTGCATACAACAACGAGCGTTTCTCCATCATCTGCGACATCTCTGAGGAGTACACGGCGATGGCTGAGAAACGGCTTAGTGTCCGCAGGATTACCCTTCCAAGTACGTTGACAAGAAATCTTGAAAGCCTCAAGGACAAACTTCGTCCGAAGAAACTAAGAATACCTTTCAATAACGGAAGATTGCCTGCCGAGGGGCAGTCTGTTAAGTATCGCCAGCTTATGCTGCCAATCTGAAAGAGTGACATACAACAATCGGATGAAGTTGGGCAGGAAAACGTTTCGCGTTTACTCGCCGCTCATCTACAATGTTATATATTGACCTGGACCCGATTTTCCTGTCAGGATTTTTGGATTCGATAGGCTCCCTTCGATAAGCTCAGGACAAGCACCACAGGCTTGACATGAGAATAATTTCACCATAAAATCAGCCTAAATCGCGTTATTATATATTATTATCTCAAACTGACCGATTTGAGGTCATATATTGACATAAGCGAATTTTTAATAAAGAGATAACCAACAGTGTTAATCTGTGTTACTTGTCCTTCGTAGCCTTGTGCGAAGGAGGAATCCGTGTCTAAAAAATTGGAATCGTCCCAAAGTTTGTGGATGAAATACTATCGGGGAAAAAGCGTTTATCGCGTTAGGGCTAACAGCAGGTAAGAAAACGGCTCCGAGAGGCTCCCGGAGCCGTTCTGCCGTATAGC
>QNBT01000165.1 GCA_003644205.1 Planctomycetota bacterium
ACATACACCGATTTCTACGAGATGGCCTTTCAGAATCAGGACGAAGCCGATATCGGCGCCGAATTCGACGATGACGAAGACATCTACGACGAATTCTAAAAGGATTACTCTTACGGTTTCATCACTGGCTGTTTTAGGGTAATTAGTCTTTGAGGGCCCGGCAAATGGCTGACAAGAGCAGTAAATCAGACGGCGGTTTCATCGAACGTAGAAAGCAAACAGTGGATAGACGCTTAGGTCTCGACCGGCGTCTGGGTCTGGACCGCCGCAGAGGACCCGGAAGACGCCGAAGCGATGAAAGGAAGGCCGCCGAAGAAGGCCAGATGACGGACGAGCAGTTTGAGTTTCTCATGGCAATAGACCGTTATAAGAAGGCCAACCAAAGGCCGTTTCCAACCTGGACGGAGGTCCTGGAGGTCATAAAGGCATTGGGTTACAGAAAAGTCGCCGAGCCCCAGTCGCTTAAGTCGTTCAAGAAAGCTCCTGCCGGTGCCGGCGCAAGCTAACGACGATGTCTGTTCCTGCTGTCCATCAGCAGGGTAATTTTCCCGCAACCTTCCTTACCTATTTTCTGCTTCAATATCCGGCGAATCTCGGCCATGCTTGTGCGCTGCGTCAGGTGGGTAATGATAATGTGCTCATTTTGCAACTTGCCGACGAGATCGGTGAACTCATCGATATGCATGTGCCTGCCCGCGTCGGCCCGGCCTGAGTGCTCATCCTCGAAGAACGTACACTCGGCTATCAGAATTCTGCTTTTGGCGATATAGTCCAATTGTGAAAAATCCACGTACTGCGTATCACCGAGATAGGTAACGATGGGAAACTCCAGAGGATAGTCGATTGTAACTCCCTTTCCCTTGAGTTCTACAAGCTGCTGACCGGTCAGATTTGTATATTCAGGCTTTAATTTCATCCTGCGTTCGATGACCGTGTATCCCACCGAGCCTCGGCTGTGCTTGGTCGGAAACACCTTCACAAAAAGGTTCGGCTTGACCTGATATTCGTCACCCGGCTTGACGCCGACGAGCTTAGCCGGAATCTCATTGCCGTCGAGCCGGCCCCATGCGCTTAAAATTTTACGGATATGTCCGATAAGGTTTTGGGGAGCTAACACCGTGCCGGGCCTCTGGCCGCTGAATTTGCGGTGCGAAAGATAATACGCAATACCAGCGGCGTGGTCCATGTGGCCGTGCGTAAGCAGAACATGATTGATGGAAATCATCTGGTCCGGTGCCCTGCCCACATCGAAGCAGACATCTAATTGCGGCATGGCCACAACCGTCTCTTCCCCAGCCACCGAATACCCAAAGACATCCAGGTCATCGATTACAACATGTGCAAGATTATGACTCGCCATTCACTTATCCCGCAGCTCGTATCTCGTTATCCACTCGCTTACCCTCGCGGCTCTGTGTCTTCTGTCCTCAACCCCGTGTAAAACGCGGGGCTGATATGGAACGACCTTTGTCAAGTCTCAAGAGGTCCGCCGGCTTGCGCCGGCAGGCTTCTGTCTTCCGTATTCTGACTTCTGTCCTCTGGCCTCTTATTTGAGGACGACCTTGCCGGTGCCGGCGGTTATTGTGCCGATTTTATAAACGGTCTCACCATAACGTTTGAGCTTCTTGGCGATTGAGCTCGCAAAATCCGGTGCGACTATCAAAACAAATCCGATACCCATATTAAACACCCTGAACATCTCGCTTTCTTCGACCGGGCCGGTCTCCTGCAGGAATGAAAACACTTCCGAAACAGGCCAGTTCGACTTCTTTATGACGGCATTGCATATCTTCGGCAGCACTCTTGGAATATTGCCTAATAATCCGCCTCCGGTGATGTGGGCCATTGCACGGACGACCTTCTTGACCCTGTATTGCGCAAGGAGCTTTACAATCGGCTTGACATAAATCCGCGTTGGCTCAAGCAGAACATCGCCTAACACGGCACCTTCCAATTCATCAATAGTATCAGTAACTTTAAGGCCGGCTTTATTGAAACATATATCCCGCGCAAGGGTATAGCCGTTGCTGTGTAGTCCGCTTGAGGCAAGGCCTAAGATTACATCACCCTTTTGCACATTTGCGCCGGTGATAATTTTGCCCCTTTCGACCACGCCGACGGCAAAGCCGGCCATATCGAATTCACCCCTGCGGTAGATGTCCGGCATCTCCGCGGTCTCACCGCCAATCAACGCGCAATTGGCCTGTTTGCATCCTGCGGCGACCCCCTCCACCGTCTGAGCGATGCTCTCCGGCTCGAGCTTATTGACGGCTAAGTAATCCAAAAAGAACAGAGGCTCGGCCCCGTGGACAATCATATCGTTGACGTTCATCGCAACAAGGTCAATGCCGACTGTGTCGTACCTATTTATCATCTGGCCGATCTTGATTTTCGTACCTACCCCGTCCGTGCACGCAACCAGAACGGGGTTTTTGTAATTCCTTTTGAATAGTTTTTCATCGTAGTCGAGCCGGAAGAGGCCTGCGAAGCCGTTTTCGAGTGTGATTACCCGTGGGCCGTGTGTGCTCGCCACGGCTCCTGCGATGTGTCCGACCATCCGGTCGCCGGCATCTATACTTACGCCTGACTGCTCGTAGGTCATATATTCGGACTTAGACATCGTACGGCTCCGCATTATCGAACATTTGCATCTGGTGGCGTTCCATCGAGAACTTGTTCACGACTGTTGCAACTGGTATCCGGTACTTTCCGCTCCAGCAGGCGGTGCAGTAGTGGTCGGCCGGCAGCGACAAACACGATAACAGGCCTTCGAGCGAAACATAGCCGACGCTGTCCGCTTCAAGGTACTCGCGAATCTGGTCCAGGCTCCGGCTGCTGGCGAGCAGTTCTTCTTTAGTTGGAAAATCCACGCCGTAGAAACACGGATTTGTAATCGGCGGACACGAGATGCGCATATGTACTTCCTTGGCACCGGCCCGGCGCAATGAGCGAATCTTGCCCTTGGTGGTGGTCCCGCGGACGATAGAATCATCAACCACGACCACACGTTTGCCCTGGACAACCTCCCGCACCACAGCCAATTTGAGCTTCACACCGAGGTCCCGCATATCCTGCGTGGGTGAGATAAAAGTTCTGCCGACATAGTGGCTGCGTACAAAACCCATATCGAAGCCTATTCCGCTTGCGCCGGCGTAGCCTATCGCCGCCGAGGTTCCCGAATCGGGCACCGGCGTAACAACGTCCGCCTCAGCGGGGTGTTCTTCGGCGAGCCGGGCGCCGAGCTTCTTGCGGACCTCGTGAACATTTTCGCCGAAGGCAAGGCTGTTTTGCTTGGCAAAATATACATGTTCAAAGGCACAATGCGCCGGCACAACCTCGCCGGGTGCGGCAAAAAACCTATTGTGCAGGCCGTCTTTATTCAGGGTAACAATCTCACCCGGCTCAACATCGCGAATATACTCGGCTTGAATCATATCGAAGGCACAAGTCTCGCTGGCAACGCAATAGCAACCGTTTGCAGTCTTACCGATGCACAGGGGCCTTATGCCGAAGGGGTCGCGAGCCGCTTCTATGCGGTCGCTAAAAAGAAACAGCAGCGAGTAAGCTCCCTGGAGGTGATTTAACACATGGCCTAATGGGTCGGGCTTGGCAACATGGGTGGGCTTGGCTAACAGGTGGACGATAATTTCGGTATCGTTGGTGCTCTTGAAGATGTGGCCGCAGGCCTCGTATTCGTCCCGCAGCAGGGCGGCGTTTATAAGATTGCCGTTGTGGGCGACCGCGACCTGGCCGCGGGAATACTCACTCAGAAAAGGCTGGGCGTTGGCGGGGTTGCTCGAGCCGCTGGTTGAGTATCGCACGTGCCCGATTGCGACAGGGCTTTTCAACCGTTCGAGGATGCCTCCGCCGGCGCGAAAAACCCTGCTTACCCGGCCCATGCCGGTATAACAATTGATATGCGTACCATCGCTGGAGGCTATCCCCGCTGATTCCTGCCCCCGATGCTGCAGGCTATGCAGACCAAAATACGTCTTGTGGACCGCTTCAGGGTCGCCAAAAATTCCGAAAAGACCGCAATACTCTTTCTTTTCTGACATAAATCCTCGCATTAAGGCAGTTCAACAAGGACTAAACGGGTAGTCTATAAAAATAAGGATAATAAGTCAATCCGATTTTACGCCGACAGTGCCACGGGTGCATTACATTTGCCGGGAGAACATATTGTGTTTATTTCTTGTTCCCAATGCAGAAAAGATGGTGCTTTGTTCGTATCAGGAGACGGCCGGAAATCGCTATAGGTGATGCAATGATTTGGTCTTTCATATCGATCCGGGAAATTATCTCGAATTTGTCTTTTAACCCTATTACGAACACTATTCCATCTTCGCGCGGAGCGTAGAGGTGACCGCCTGCAATTAGAGGTGAAGAGTAGAAGTTTCCTTTACCCTTTGGAAAGGCATCGCTCCAGAAACTCTCCCCCGTCAAAGGGTCGATACAGTCAATCCTGCCGCGGTCACAAATTATATAAACCCGTCCCTTGTATTGGGCCGGTGTGGGTATAAAGGGGCCTGTATCCTCGCGCTTCCATAAGCGGTGCGTTTCTGTTATGTCTCCGCTTCCACCCAGCTTGATTCCGTGGAGACGAGGCTGACCCCGGTCATCCCTGCCGCAGGGCACAACCGCTACTTGGCCGGAAATAACAGGCGATGCCACGGACGGCCAGTATTTTGTGCCTTCGGGATTAAAATCGCCGCAGGACCAAATGACCCTGCCGTCCGATACATCATGAGCCGTAAGATGATGTCCTCCCCATACCAGCAGAGCTTCAGTCCCTTTGTGTGAAAAGACAATGGGAGTTGAATATCCCTGGCTGCCTTCTTTTGCTGTTTTATAGTTGCGGGCGACTTTCCAGCTTAATTTACCGGTAACTTTATCGAAAGCAGCCAACCAGGATTCTCCGTCGTGCATCTGGGCCATCACAACGTACTTTTTCGTTAAGACCGGAGAGGTCCCGAAATCCCAGTAACGGTCGTCTTTACCGAATCGCTCAAACAGATTCATCTTCCAGCGGACAGACCCATCGAGCCCGAGTGCGGCAAAGTTACCGCTCTTAAAAAAGACAAAGACAGCCGAACCATCGGTTGTTGCTGAGGGATTGCTGCCTGATGCGTTTTTATGTCTTCCAGTAACTTCAGGTCCCAGTTGCTTTTGCCAGATTTGTTTGCCCGACCAGTCAAATGCAAGCACGGTATCCATGCCTTCCGTCCCTGTAGTCAGGTAGATTGTTTTATCCCATACAACGGGCGTAGAGAAACCCTTGCCGGGAATATCAATCTTCCAGAGCACCTTCTGTGGGTCCCACTCGGTGGGGTAATTTCCCGAAGTGGCACATCCATTATTATCAGGCCCGCGCCAGCGAGGCCAATTACTATCCGCCCCCAAAGACGGCGTTGTTACGACCAGAAATAATATCAGGCATTTTGTTGGTATTTTCGTGACAATTCCCTTTATAAGAGCCTCTAACAAAATG
>QNBT01000166.1 GCA_003644205.1 Planctomycetota bacterium
ATCTGGCGTGGTTTGTCCCTGATGCTGTCGAGCAGATTGACCTGTCGCAGTTCTACAAAAAATATCGTGCTGATGGCCTCGGCAACTCTGCTTTTCAGCCATCAATGACGGCGGCATTGTTGATATATTCTTACTGCGCAGGCGAGCGCTCCAGCAGAAAGATTGAAAAACACTGCCAGGCTGACATAGCCTACAAAGTCATCACTGCTAATCAGCATCCCGACCACAGCACTATCAGTCGTTTTCGTAAGGATAATCAGTCGCATTCAAAGAAGCTGTTTCTCGAAATCCTTCGGCTTTGTTCTGAGGCTGGTCTGGTCAAACTCGCAGCAAGGTTTCGCTGGATGGCACAAAGATAAAAGCTAATGCTTCGACTATATAAGATTCGAATTGAGAAAGAGGCGCCGCCGGGGTATTACGGTTCGACGTTAACGAGTTTTGTGATTCCATAGTTTCTGGCAATGGCTATGTCAGCAAACTGTAGTTCGGTACGAGGGATGACTACGGTGGGGTAGTCGTGTTCGAACTCGACTATATCGTATTTCGATTCGGGATTGAGTTTTTGAGCGTCCAAAATGTCCGCGAGACGACTTATTTCTTTGCCGTTGAACTTGCTCACCACCATTCGGCCTAATCCGTGATAGCCAAGGTTTATGTTGGCAGGTAAGATATAGCTCAGGATTACGATGTCACGGCGCTGGTCGGTGGGCGCAAACGCAAGGTCCCGATAGTAATGATACAAGTGAGGCGGAACCTTGCCCCGCCAGTCGTCGCCCCAGACCTGCAGGTAATCGCGCGTGAGCCTTTGAAAGACAAGGCCGGCTGTTACAACATACTCGGGTTGCTTTCCATACTCGTAGTAGGGCACTAACATCTTGGATGCTTCAAAATTACGTGCCTTTGTTTTTAGCTGCTGCTTTTTGCCGTCCCTCCAGATATCGAAAGTTACATCTTCACCGATACTGTGGCCGGTAATCAGATGATGATAAGATATCCTGCCGAACTGCTCGTGCTCGAATCGGCCGTATGCATTAAGGCTCCGGCCGTCAATGGCTAATATAACGTCGTTTTCGTTGAGTATATCGCTGCCGGTGCCGAGATTGTACACCTTGGCAACGTAAACGCCCTCCTTCATATCTTCAGGCATCTTAAGCCAGGCTCGCCTCGTCGGATCCAGAAGTGTCCTTGTTACAAAGCCCGCGGTGCCGAAGCCGTCGTATTGGCCCCGGCGTGCATCGGCGAGAAAACGGTTTATAGTTATCGCGGGGATAAGACCCACCTCCTGCGCGTCGGTGTCTGCCCAGCATGTGATGCCGATGGGCTTTTGGCCCATACAGTACAGTTGCGCCCCTGCTGAAGCGTCGGAAGCGTTTGCGACGGTAAAATTCAGAAAGCTCGCGTAAGAAGTAGTCGATTTGTACACTTTCGCTTTGTCAAGATATCCGCGTCCTGTGGTAAGATTGCCCGTTGCCGAAAGCCGGTATGACCGCACCCGGGCACCTTTGTCGTAATCTTCGGCAAAATCAAGCGGCTCCAGCGGATCGCCTGCCGCGTCTTTGTCGAGTTCTAAAAGACACAGGTTGCTCTCGTAGTCTATTACCTTCACCTCGGCCGGTATGAACTCATTTTGGCCGTGGCGGCGGGCCTTTATGAATGCTGCATCACTTGCGTTCCTGGCGGTTGTTAGCACCTCGTATGGTCCAACCGCACATCCGAAGCCGGCCTTTTGAACGATTTCGGCACTTTTCCAGGGCTGCATCTGGTTGTAAACATAGGCCGAGACGTTCAGATAAACTAATGATTGTTTGAGTTGCTCACTCAGGTCGGTATTAATTTCATTGACTTCAGCGGCACCTGCCGGCAAGTGCTGACGATGGCAAAAACTCAGCGAGGTAATAACTCCCAAAAGAACCACATAATACAAGGGTGATTTGGCGCTCACGATATTTCCTCCAAATCTGTTTCGACGGGGACCTGATATTTCTCCATTATGTCGGGATGTCGCTGCTTTGCCTTTTCGCTGTCAAGTATTAACGGAGCGGCGGTGCCCATAAACTTTATTATGCAAAATCCATCGCGGCTTTGTGCAAACGCATCGCGCAGGTCGCTGAGGCTGTGGATGTCGATACCATTGACACTCCCGACGACCTTACTTCTGAAACCACTGCTGTATGAATTGACCTCATCCGGAAGAATCTCAGACAGCACAACGTATTCTTTCCGCTGACGGCTGGTGTTGAGCTGCTCCGAATTGTTAAAAAGATACCTGAGATAAAACGGCATGTCCGTTATCCAGTTGCGTCCCCACGTCTCGAGAAAGTTACGGCTGACCGGCACGAACGTCAGGCCCGCAAAGACCTCGTATCTCGGCTCGGCGTCGTATTGGCGCCAGTACGGCAGGATGGGTTTATTGAGCGCAACAACGGCTGCTATCTTGTTGAGTTCGCCGTTGCGATAAAACGAAATCTCAACGTTTTCGCCGATTTGCCTGCGTTCAATGGCTTCGGCCATGTGCAGTCTGAGGCCGTAAATTTCTATCATACCGTCGTTATCAATGTTGAAATCATCAACACGCGTTATTACATCACCGGCCTGCAGAACGTTTTCCACCGAGCTGTGCATGAGCGTGCTCAAAATGACGATACCCTGCTGACCCGGGGGGACTTTGAGATAGTCGGCGTAACTTCTGCTGTGCAGACCCGGGTAGAATGCAAAGCCAACGGAGCCGAAGCCGTCATACTTACCGTCTTCTATGTCGGCCAGGAAGTGCTCAATGACGGTGGTGGGGATAAGATAACCGATATTTTCGGCCTCTCTGAGACCCTGAAACGCCACGCCGACCACCTTGCCGTTCTGCAGTACAGGGCCGCCGCTGTTGCCCGGATTGATAGCGGCATCGGTCTGTACCACCAGGTGTGAGTCGGCCCGGCTGTGACTGTAAACGTCCATCTGAATTCGACTTACAACGCCTTCGGTTACCGATATACGTCTGCCGCCCACCGGAAATCCGTAAGTCTGCACGGTCGAATTTACTTTTGGTAAGGGACCCAATTCCAGAGGAACCATGTCATTGAAGAAGCTGTCATCGTCCACCGTCAGTACTGCTAGGTCACAATCATGGCCGATGAATGCCACCCTGGCGGGGTAACGCTTCGCTTCATATTCCTTTCTTACCTCCACATATTTATAGTTGCTCGCATTGTGGGCGTTAGTGAGAATTCTTCTGCCGGAGATGACGAAGCCCGACCCGATTCCCTGCGCCACCTCTGTTTGTTTCCATGGCGTTATGTAGTCAAACTCCTGCTGCACACTGCGAATCATCACCACGGATTTATCGAGCGAACGCTCACCGAGCCTGGCGACAGCACCACCGGCCCGTCCGAGCCCACAGAGCAGCACGGCTGCGGCTGTCACAACTACGATAATCTTAGGTAGCCTCATGTCAACATACTCCGAAACCAATCCTTTTCACACCGAAAGGCCCAAATCACGTGCGCCAAGTGCCGACACACCCGCCTTGGCGAAGACAGGACCAGCAAACTCGCAACCAATATACATTCATCAGCGTACAAACGAAAGAACATTTCTGACCTTTCCACAACTGTATAAAGCCGCCCCTGAATGCTTAACCATCATACCCTTATCTGTTTTTCGTGAAAAAAACCGCTGGCTAAAAGGGCTGTTTGTGGTTATAATCAGCCAAATACCTGATTTGTGGGTGTAATTCAATGATAAGAAACGAGCGCATGTTGAACAAGTTTTATCGGAAACTGATCGAGCAGGAAAATATTTCCCACAAGCAGGCCCTTGCTATATACGAAGCCATGCACGCCGGGGCAGTGTCTTTGGGGATTATCAGTTCCCAAAGCAAGTTCTTTGTCCATGCAAGGATTTTTAAGGGATTGATGGCAATATTTTTTCATGGGTGAAAAGAGTCATCGTGGGCAGACCTTTCGACGAAGCTCAAGAAAAGCTAACTGCCCACCTTATGAAAATTCTCACTTGTTTTGGGAGTGCAGAATATGGGTTTTATCAACGATAGATTTCCCGCCTGTGGCCGATCTTGACTATATTAACTACACAATCTTTATCATCAATGGAATAAATTATTCTGTAGTCTCGGTGCCGGATGCGCAAACGGTTTTGTCCTGAAAGCTTCTGGCAGCCGTGAGGCCTCTGACTGCGTCCAAGCGATTGAATGCGTTTGACGATTTTGGCCAGGTCCTTTTTGGGAATATCTTCCAGCTCTTTGGCGGCAGATTTTTTTATGGTTATTCTATATCTTGCCATCTTTCCTGAGCTTTTTCAGAACATCCTCAAATGCCAGGCTCGGCTCTTTTCTGCGCTCATTGAAAGCTGCCAGGTCAACCTTATCCTCCGCCAAAGAGAATCGAACCGCTTCGGCAACCAATTCCGACATAGAATGTTCAGTCTCTGCGGCCTTTACCCGCAAGGCGTGATGCAGGCCGGAATCCAGATAAATTGTCGTTCTTTTAGTGTTAGTTTTCATGATATTACCTTTCTATTAGCATTATAACATTAAAACGTCTCGGCGTCAAGATGTTTTTAAGATTTCTTTGGGCTACAATATTCCTTTCCATCCCAGAAATCTGAAAAATTATGTTGCAATTGCGTTTCGGGTCGATATAATACGGGCGTTAGGGAGCGTTGCTCAAATGCGAAATCCGAATATCGAAATACGAAACAAATTCAAAATACTAATATTCAAAATCAAAAACCCTGTTCTAACGCAGTTAGAAGCATTTTGATCATTTGAAATTTTGTTACTGGTGCTTGTTTAGGGTTCTCGCCGTGCTTCGCTCGTCGCAGCAGGTCGAATTTAGTGTTTAGGGTTTGGGCAACAGGCCCGTTAGTTTGTTTTGGAGAAATGTGAAGTGAAGAAAGACATACATCCTGAATATCATACCGTAAAGGTACATTGCGGCTGTGGCAATACGTTCGAGACGCGTAGCACGGCCAAGGAAATCCACGCGGAGATATGCTCTATGTGTCATCCTTTCTATACAGGCAAGCAGAAATACGTGGATACGGCAGGAAGAATCGAGCGTTTCCAGAAGAAATACGGTAAGGACTATCTCAAAAAGGCCGCTGACGACAAGAAAAAGTAGCTATTTTTTTGTTTATAATTTACGCTGTTGGACAGTTTATTAGCATTTATAACTCGGCAGCGTAATTTTTTTGTGTTTACCGTAGTAGTTCGTGGTTCGTAGGGCGCAGCTTTCAGCAGGTGGGAATGTAAGGGGGTATAAATTATGTCGCAGCAGGATAATAGTTTGTTGGCCAAGCTCGATGAGCTGGACGAGCGTTATGTCGAGATTGAGCGGCAGATAAGTGCCCCAGATGTGGCGAGCGATGCGGACAAATTCATCCCGCTCAGCAAGGAGCAGGGCAAGTTAAAGCCGATTGTGGCGAAGTATCGCGAATATAAGGGTG
>QNBT01000167.1 GCA_003644205.1 Planctomycetota bacterium
AAAATAATTATCACAGCGATCCAGTTGGCATAAAAGCATGATGAAATCATCATTGCGCAAAGTTAGCAGGTAAACGGAGAGCATATGAATAGACGCACCTTTATCAAGATAATGGGCCTTGCCGGCGCTGGTTTTATCGTAACTTCGTCAATGACGGGTTGCTCAATGGCCCCGCTGGCAAAAGCATCATCCAAAAAGCCGAATATCATAGTGATATTTACCGATGATCATGGATTTGCTGATGTGGGAATTCAGGGACAGCTAAAAGACGTAAAAACTCCCAACATCGATCAATTAGCCCGCGATGGTGTAAAAATGACTTCCGGGTATATAACCGCTCCTCAGTGTATACCTTCGAGGGCAGGTCTTTTGACCGGACGTTATCAGCAACGATTCGGGCTGGATGCAAATGGAAGCATTCCTCTTCCGTTAAAAGAAACGATAATACCACAAAGGTTAAAAAAAGCCGGTTATGTTACCGGTATGACCGGCAAATGGCATCTTGAACCTAATCCTGGCAGCAAAGAATGGATAGCAGAGAACATACCTGAACCTAAAGGAGAAAAGTCTAAACGGTCAGAAATTCCATTTTCAAAAAAATTACCTTATATGTCATCAGAACGTGGATTTGATGATTACTTTCAGGGCAACATGACTCCTTATTGGGCAAACTACGACTTAAAAGGAAATAGCATTAAGAAAAAGTATATCAAGGATAAACGTTTCCGTTTGGATGTACAAAGCGATGCCGCCGTTACTTTTATTGAGCGCAATCACGACAAACCTTTTTTCTTTTACCTTGCCTATTTCGGGCCTCATATTCCTCTTGAGGCTACCAAAAAGTATCTCAGTCGTTTTCCCGGCGAGATGCCTGAACGCAGAAGGCATTGTCTTGCGATGCTGTCGGCTATCGACGATGGAGTTGGCCGTATAAGAGAGACACTCAGAAAATATTCGATTGATAAAAACACGCTGATTTTCTTTATTAGTGATAATGGTGCTCCTCTAAAAATACACAAAGAAGATAAACCTATCCCATCTAAAAAGGGGGCATGGGATGGATCGTTGAATGACCCTTATGTTGGTGAAAAAGGCATGCTATCGGAAGGTGGAATTCGTGTGCCCTTTATTGTCTCCTGGCCCAATGGACTTCCTAAAGGAGTTGTTTACGACAAACCGATTTCATCTCTGGATGTAGCTGCAACTTCTGTTGCACTGGCAGGACTAAAGCCGGCAAAAGAATTAGATGGTGTTAATATTATACCCTATTTAAACAACAAAAAAGGGGACCCGCATAAAGCATTGTATTGGAGATTTTGGGATCAGTCTGCTATTCGCATGGGTAATTGGAAATTTTTAAAGGCCGCAAGCAGAGAGTTTCTTTTTAATGTTGAAACAGATGACCACGAAACAAAGAACCTGATAACTGAATATCCCGATAAAGCCCGAAACATGAAAAAGAAATTGGAAAACTGGGCGAAAGACCTTCACCATCCCGGAATACCAGATGGAGAAATTGGTAGAGAAAAGATATTTTACAACCATTATTTCAAGCAGTAAGGGATAATTAGTTATTGTACCGGTTCAGCGTGAATTGGACAAATCCACTAAATATATAGAACTACAATATTTGTCAAGGGGAAATCTGCGTGAAGCCATTTGCGTTGTCGGAAAGGACATCTGAATATGGGTGTGGAGAGCGACTTGACCGGCCTAAAACAAAATCAATTTTACAGAAAAAATGTTGCGTGATTGTATCAGATATATGGATTATTCCTTGTCTTTTCAAACAATTTTAATGGCAAATACGTTTTTTATCCTTAGCATAAAGCAACTCTTTGTGTCGGCGGATAACGTTTTCAAGGCCCGGTTTGTCGATCAGGTTGTAATACTCGTCCGGGTCGTTATTATGGTCATACAACTCTGCGCCGGCTTTGCCGTAATCCCATTCGGTATATCGCCAGCGTTTCGTACGAACGGAATAACCTTTTGCATCTCCTCTTTGTACTTGCGTATAAGCTGCAATTTTCCAGTCCTGCGACGGGTCTTTGAGTAAAGGCCTAAAAGAAATACCCTCAAGGTTACCAGGAGATGTCAAGCCGCAAATATCTGTGATGGTCGGGAAAATGTCCAGTGATTCTATGAATGATCGACATATTTTTCCTTCGGCAGTTTCGCCGGGAGCATAGAGCGTTAGCGGAACACGGCAACTGTGGTCGTAAAGCACGCTCTTGTTCCACCAATCATGCTCACCAAGATTATAGCCATGATCCCCCATCAATATCACCACCGTATCTTTCCAGAGGTCCTGCCGATCCAAAGCATCAAGAACCTTACCGACTTGAGCATCGGTGAATGAGGTGCACGCATAATAGGCTCTTAGAAACTCCTTTTTTTCCTTTTCCGAGAACGCATCGAATGCTTTTTTCCATCCGCTTCCGAAAATGACTTCCAGTTCTTTCGTGCCGTCAGATGGTACATGTGGAGGAATAATTTCTTCCGGCGGGTACATATCAAAGTATTTTTTGGGTGCAATGAAAGGGTCATGGGGTTTGTGAAAGCCGAGAGCAATAAAGAAATTCCGGTCGCGTTTTTTGCTGAGCAGTTCGATGGCTTTAAGAGCAAGCTTTCCGTCTGAATGATTGAAATCCTGACCCTCAGCAGCCAGCCAACGGCACCACTTTACCTTCCCACCTGTCAGATTCCTTCCTGTTCCCTGTTTTGCTATCTTGTCGTCCCCTAAGTCGAACGTTTCGACCCAGGCATGTGGGTCATCATGTTTGCCTGAGCCATGAAATACTTTACCGAGTCTGGCGGTGTAATAGCCTGAACTCTTAAATACGCCCGGAAGAGTTACGATATTGGGATGTTCATGAAAGAGCGGTTTTACATTATCCAGGATTCCTGTCGTGTCCGGCCGCAGACCTGTCAGAAATGAAGACCGGCTTGGATTACAAACCGGAAACTGGCAATATGCCTTTGTAAATAGTACACTTTTTTCTGCGAGTTTGTCGATATTCGGTGTTTTTACCACCGGGCTGTTATAGCATCCAAGAACACCATCTCTCAAATCCTCAATGATAATAAATAGGACATTCTTTGCCTTGGCGATTTTCTCATTCTTTTGCCGTACCTCTGAAACACAAGAGGTATTTGACAACAAAGCCCCTGCTGCTGTTAACGAAAAACTCTTTTTCATGAACTGTCTTCTGTTTTGACTCATATTTATGTCCTTTCTGCTGTGGTTAATCTACTATCAGGCCCTTTTCCTTCAGGTTTGGCCACACTTTTAGTGTTAACCGTCCGGACCCGGGTTTTTCAAACGGGCCGGGGGACGGATTTTCTAAATCCCTTTTTTGGCCGAAATAGTCCGTATCGATTTTCAAAGGCGAGCCATCATAATCCTCAAACGGCAAATCAGGTACCTGAGCTTTTCCGAGCAGCTTCGTTGTTACGAGTTGGGTTTTTGCTTTTGCCTGTTCCGGACTAATGGTGATATACAGGAAGACCTCATCGCCTTTTTCCTCGATTCGAACGTCCGGTTTGTCCTTCACAACAACCGCATCTTCGGTGGGATACGGCAACGCGCCGTCATAATAAATGTTTCCACCTGTTTGCGGAGCCTGCGGACGGGTCTCGTAAATCCAAAGCCCGTAGCCGAACCGCCAGGACGGATGTTTTTTCATGCCTTCCCACCAGCCTTGGTCGATGTGTGAGCCGTTATTCCCATCAAACATGTTGTTGTAAAAACGGTCGTCACCGACATTGAGCACATGGTCGTCAACCTTTTCCGTACTATGCGCCTTAAAATAAGGGGTATGACGTTTATCGGTACAGGCTCCAAAAACACCGCCGAAGATATTGTGTGCATAGGCACCACCCTGCGAGTGATGCTTAACCAGATTCGACAGGAACAGATTGTTATCTATCACGAATGGTCCATGGTTCACCTCAAGGAACATATCCAGATCGTTTCGATAAAGCAGATTGCGGGTAACTCGTGTTCCCTGCGTCATCCAATCCAGCCAAATCCCCTGAAAGGCATCGTGGATGCGGTTTCCTTTGATCAGCATATCAATTGGCGCGTGGAATTTGATGCCCGCCATTTCCGCACCCCTAAAACGTCTCTGCGTATAGATATGATGAATATAATTACCGGTTATTTTCGAAAATGAAGCCCCCATGCTGCCAACAATCCCCGCCTGCTCGCACCAGGATATTTCATTGTTCCGCACGATATGACTTCCAACAGTCGCTCTGTTCCAACCATTAGCACGCGCGCGGTCAATCGAATCGAGATATGCCTGTGCAGTCGGACCGGCATTGTCAAATTCATCGCCGTACTTACCCAGCGAAATGCCGACATTGATCGAGTGAGATATCTCGTTGTTTTCGATTATCCAGCCCTTTGACCAGTGCGTTCCGATCAGCCCCATCTGCTCGGCGGTAGGTGGTGCCCACTTCGGCGCAGCATGACGCATCTTGAAACCGCGCACCGTGATATAATTGACGAAAGGTCTGCGCGGATAAAAAACGGTTTGTCTCACATTAACTTCAGTTAGACTATCGTTCGGGTTATCCCCGCCAAAGTTCGCAAAAACCGTTGTCGTTTTATTGCCCACTTCGGCAAACCAGGATTTTTTCTTGGTTGTAAAAAGCTCTTCTTTTTTTGCCGCTTCAAAAAGCCACCGGCCGTCCTGATAAACGCACCCGGTATGATGCTTACGTCCTTTCGGCCTAAACCAGTCGCCGCTGATTTCGTCGGCGAAGGGATTGAAACTGCCAAAAAGCGAATTGGGCACTTCAACTTTCCATATGCCATCTGATTCTTCGGTCCAGTTTTTCACCACTTCCGAACCGCGTATTTCAACATTCTCACCCGGAGCGGCTTGGTAAACGATACGCTTTTTGTCGGAGGTTCCTCCGCGCGGCGGAGCGATCTCTTCGCGATAAATACCCTCATGCACCGTGATAGTGTCACCTGGCTGAGCTATCTTCGCCGCTGCCATGATCGTCTTAAAGGGTTTTGATTCGGTGCCGGGGTTGCCGTCAAGGCCGGCAGTCGATACATGATACTCAGTTGCGCAACCGGTAAAAACGCAGGCTGCCAGAATAATGGTTAGTGTTGTGATGAGTGATTTCATTTTGTTTCCTCTTTGTATCAGTTGTTCGGATTTCATTTAATTACCCTTAATTGACTGTTTAATTTGTAAGTCTTGCCGGCCCTTAATTTCAAGATTTTGATATCATCGCCATACTTTACAATAGTGTTTTCATTGAGCCCGGCGTGCAGGACGGCTGACTTCAATTTCCCATTGGCCCAGGTGATATCGATCTTGTGGCCTCCTCTGACCAACACACCTTTGATCGATCCATCGCCATACTCTTTCGGCCAGCCCGGCATTAGCTCGATGTGTCCCGGATGTGAGAAAACCAGCATTTCCATCAGCAC
>QNBT01000168.1 GCA_003644205.1 Planctomycetota bacterium
CCGCGCGTAAGGTCCCCGTATTCGGCGGTGTTCGAGATACTGTGCCTCATATAGCTAAGCCCACCCTGGTACATCAAATCGACAATGAGTTTGACCTCGTGCATACACTCGAAGTACGCAATCTCCGGCTGATACCCGGCCTCGACGAGGGTTTCAAAGCCCGCCTTAATCAGACTTGTCAGGCCACCACACAGGACAACCTGCTCTCCGAAAAGGTCGGTCTCGGTTTCTTCCTTGAAGGTTGTCTCGATGACACCTGCCCGTGCACCGCCGATGCCGTTCGCCCAGGCCAGCGCTATCTGCTTTGCCTCGCCGGTGGCATCCTGCTGGACGGCAATCAGGTTGGCAACACCGCCGCCGGCCTCGAATTCGCTTCGGACAAGATGCCCGGGCCCTTTCGGGGCAATCATCACTACATTAACGTCTTTCGGCGGGGCGATGTATTTGAAGTGAATATTAAAACCGTGGCAAAAGCCTAAGGTCTGCCCGCTGGCGAGATTCGGTGCGATATGGTCTTCATAGATCTTCGCCTGAACCTCATCCGGCACGGTTACGATAACGAGCGTCGCCCCGTCCATCGCTGTTTTGATATCGCCCGGGCTGAAGCCATGCTCAACGGCCAGCTTGAAGTTGTCCGTACCGGCCAATTCCGCCACCGCGACCTCGATACCACTGTCGCGCAGGTTCAGGCTGTGGGCGTGCCCCTGGCTGCCGTAGCCGATTACCGCCACCTTCTTGCCCTTAAGCGCGTCGATGGGCGCCTCTGATTCGTAATATATCGTTGCCATAAGCTATTTCTCCTTATTGCTTAATCCACCTGTTTTTTGCCGTGCCGATTCATGGCGACGGTCCCCGTTCGGACCACATTTTTCACTCCGTAGGACCGGCAGGCGTCGATAAACGCCTCTATCTTGCTCTCAGGTCCGGCGACCTCCACCATAACAAATTTGGGCCCGATGTCCACAACTTTTCCCTTGAACATCTCTATCAGTGCTAAGATTTCAGATCGCTTTTCCGGCGGTGTGGCCACCGAAATCAGCATCAGGTCGCGAGCCACAACGTCCTTACCCGCGAAATCCTGCACCTTCACCACTGAGATAATCTTTGCCAACTGCTTACGAACCTGTTCCACGACGCGGTCATCGCCGACGACGACTATGGTCATTCGGCTAAGTGACGGGTCCTCGGTTCTGCCGACTGTCAGCGAGTCGATATTGAAGGCCCTTGCCGCAAACATCCCCGCCACATGGGCGAGAACCCCCGGCTGATTCTGCACAAGAGCACTAATGATATGTTTCTGTTCCATTTTCTATACCCTTAATCAAATTCGGGCAACCGCAGTATCCTATGCCATGCTCTCAAAGATGTCGAGGCCGTCCATCTCGTCAAGGCTCTTGCCGGCTGCCACCATCGGCCAGACATTCTCCTCGCGGTCAATCCTGAAATCAACCACACACGGCTTTGTCTCGGCTAACATCTTCTCGATAGCACCGGCGACATCCTTTTTCTTATCGACGGTTATACCCACCGCACCGAAAGCCCGGGCGACTGTTGCATAATCCGGATTCTTAAGAGAGCTGCACGAATAGCGTTTCCCGTAGAAAAGCTCCTGCCACTGGCGGACCATCCCCATATAGCCGTTGTTCATAATGCAGACCTTGACAGGCAACTCATACTGAACGGCGGTGGCAAGCTCGCCTAACGTCATATTGAAACTACTGTCGCCGTCGATATCGACAACGAGCTGGCCCGGCAGCGCAATCTGTGCACCAATCGCCGCGGGCAGACCGAAGCCCATAGTCCCGAGTCCGCCCGAACTGATGAACTGTCTGGCTCTGTTGAATTTGTAGAACTGTGCGGTCCACATCTGATGCTGACCGACACCGGTTACAATCGTTGCATCGCCCTCCGTCTGGCGGTGAACCTCTTCAATAACATACTGGGGCTTTATCGTCTCGGTACCGGTATCGTAACGAAGTGGATATTTGGCCTTCCACTCGGCGATTTTAGCGAACCATTCCGCTCGCTGGCGGTACTCGACCTCCTTGGCCAGCTCGGAAAGTATCATCTTCGCATCGCCCACAACCGGTATATCCACGCGCACATTCTTCGAGATGCTGGCTGGATCTATATCAATATGAATAATCTTCGCGCGCGGCGCAAAAGTCTTGAGTTTGCCCGTAACCCTGTCTTCAAAACGCGCACCGACGGCAATGAGCAGGTCACATTCCTGAACGGCGTAATTGGCGTATGCCGTACCGTGCATACCTAACATATCCAGAGACTCGGCCCGCCTCTGGTCATAGCTGCCGAGACCCAGCAGGGTCATCGTTACCGGAAGATGGGCCTTGGCGGCTAACTGACGCACCTCGTCCGAGGCGTTTGCAATAATAACACCACCGCCGACATAAAGAACCGGACGCTCCGACTCGTTTATCGCCCCGGCAGCCGTGGAGATTTGCCTTGAATGCCCATGAGTGCGGACCCCATAGCCGGGCAGCTTTATCTTTTCCGGTTTTGCTGCCTCAACCTGTGCTACCTGCATATCGACCGGCAAATCGACCAAAACAGGCCCGGGCCTGCCGGTTGAGGCGATATAAAACGCCTCACGAATCGTCCGCGCAAGGTCGTTCGGGTCCTTGACAATCACATTATGCTTGGTAACCGGCCGCGTAATACCGGTCGTGTCGGCCTCCTGGAAGGCATCGTTGCCGATAAGCTCGGTACGCACCTGGCCTGTCAGAGCGACTATCGGAATCGAATCCATCATCGCGGTAGCAAGGCCCGTTACCAGGTTTGTCGCGCCCGGCCCGGAGGTTGCGACCACGACCCCGACCTTACCGCTTGCGCGGGCGTAGGCATCAGCCATGTGGGTCCCGCCCTGTTCATGGCGGGGGTTGATGAAACGGATGGGCGCATCGTACAGCTTGTCGAAGAACGGCAAGACCACACCGCCAAGATAGCCGAACATCGTATCGACACCCTGCTCGATGAGTGTATCGACAATGATTTGACTGCCCGGCTTATAGGTTGGTTTGGTTCCGGATGCGCCTTGAGAAGGTGAATCGGTACTCATTTTATTACTCCTGATAAACAATGTTATTCCGGCTGATTACAGCTTTTTGGGCGTTTCCGACCCGCCGAGCACCCCGCAACGAGCGAAGCAGCCGACAAGGCCGGCGTTAGTATGCCCTGCCATAATCCCGTAACCACAACTTCGGGCTTGTCGGGCTATACGCCCCAAAAACCCGTAAGTGTGTCTCAGGCATACACTTATGCGCTTCTCAGCATAAATGTACTATAAGAATATATTACAATATCGGCTCTTTGTCAACCTTTTTTTAATATTCTCTGTGGAAAACAAAAAGCCGTCATTCTGAGCAACGCGAAGAAGCTCAAATATAATATAAAATGCTTGTCCCTGCCTACACAGGGATGGAATATAAAATATAAAATCTTTACGTCCTGAGCGAAGCCCTGTACCCAACGTGGTACGGGGCATAGTCGAAGGAAAGAATCTCAAAAAACGAGATACGAGCCAAGAGTTACGAAACAGGTACGGGGGCATTCTGAACCCATTTAATGTCCCATTCGGGGAATGGGACATTAAAGATAGTGTTTGCCCATCCTACCGCCTTTATCCGTTTAGAATCCATCCTGGTCGGTATTTACGGCTAAGAAGAGCGTTTGCCTCGTCACTATTGGTAACACGGCCTTTGACGCTGTCGTACTCGATCTCCTTGCCGACTCTGTATGCTACCAGACCAAGCAACAGTTGCTCCATCATCGTTCCGCCGTAATCCAAATCGCACGATGTCTTCAGGTCGCCCTTACACGCATCTATCCATTCCTGCTGAAAGTTTCCCATCGGCTTAATAACTTCATCCCTGGTCCGTCGCTTGTAATAGGTCATGTCGGCATCATCACCGAAAGGAATTATCAGCCTCTCGTCGAACGACGAGACGAGAAAGCCCTTGCTTCCCTTGAACAGCACCCCGTGCCCTATCTTGTTCAAATCAACATACTTCCTCGGTGATGATGGCATAGCGCCACCCTGATACCAGATAACGTCGATCGCCGGCCGCCAACTGTTGGGCGGATGTTTGAACACCGCTTTCAATTCTACCGGCGTCACATCGGGATTAAACTTCTCACCCGTTGCTTTAACTGACAGCGGTATACCTGCCTCGATGACATTCCACGCCAAATCCATTGTATGGCTGCCCATGTCACCAACTTGTCCGGCCCCGAAATCCCAATACATGTTCCACTGCAGACAGTTTAAACCCGGTTTGCCCGAAAAGTATTCAGGACTATAAGGGTGATACGGTGATGGCCCCAGCCACAAATCGTAATGCAGCGTTTTAGGAGGCTTACCCTTCGCAGATGGATAACCCGCTCGACGAAGCTGGCGGTCTCCCCACGCATGCACCGCTTTCAGCTCGCCGATCGCGCCATCATGAATCAATTCACGCACACGGTCAAAATTAGGCTTGGCGTGACGCTGCGTACCGTGCTGCGTCGCGAGTTTATTTTTATTCTTCAGATAAGTCGCCCGTACCAGCCGAACTTCCTCGACACTGATACCCATCGGCTTTTCCATATAAAGGTGCAGCCCCCGGTTCATCGCCCACATTCCGATAAACGCATGTGTATGGTCCGGCGTGCAGCAAACCACCGCATCCAAATCCTTCTGCTCGAGACACTTTCGCCAGTCGATGTAGTGCCTGGCGTTCGGGAATTCCTTCGCCGCCAACCCCAGGTGATTTTCATCAACGTCGCACAAAGCCACCACGTTCTCTTTTTTTAATCCTCGATAATGAGCCCGCGCACGCCCATACGCACCTATCAGCGCGATATTCAGCTTATTACTCGGCGCGTTTTGTCCCGACAACACCCCGCTCGGCAGAATAACAAGACCCGCCCCGGTAGCTGCGACTCCTTTTAGAAAATCACGTCTCTTAATTTTGCTGTTTTTCATTTTTTTCTCCAATTGGATCCAACACAATAATCTGAGATTTCCCATTTACGCGGTTACAGAACATAATTTTCTCCATACAACATCAATAATCTTAACAAAAGTTCCTTGAATAATCAAGAGTTGTAACCGTTCAGGGGTATTTTGAAAGTATCGGGTAGCACACCCAATATCAAATACCCATCTTTTAACTCTTTCTAACACATTCAAGGTCGTAATACAAGCTGAAAATACCTGTTTTTTTCAAGCAGAGGCCCGCATTCGTCCAATAACAACCACAGTAAATGTCTTGAGGATAAAAATTGACCTCCAAAAAAGAACAATTCTATAAGCGACGCATTGCAGAACCTGAAAAGCAAGTTGCCGAACTTACTGAACAAGTAACAAGACTTACCGACAAGATAGCTAAACTCTCCAAGAATTCCTCTAACTCTTCCAAACCGCCATCCTCGGATATTGTCAAGCCACCCAG
>QNBT01000169.1 GCA_003644205.1 Planctomycetota bacterium
GTCATCCAGGGCTCCGCCGCCGACCTGATAAAGGTCGCAATGATAAATATCCAGGCCAAGATCAACACCGATAAACTGCCGATAAAGATGATTCTCCAGATTCACGATGAGCTTGTCTTCGAGCTGCCCAAAAAAGACGCTGCCAAACACGCTAAGTGGATTGCCAACGAGATGACAAACGCCATTCGGCTTGACATACCCTTAAAAGTCGATGTCAGCATCGGCCCGACCTGGCTCACGGATAAATGATTTTGTAGTTTTGAACGGTCAAATAATGTGTTTGGAAACTGACAGAAATACGCTAAAGCGATTTATCGCGCTCGTTTTTTTCGGTATCGCCTTTGCATATATCGAGTCGGCGGTGGTGGTTTATCTGCGGGCGATTTTTTACCCGGATGGCTTCACGTTTCCTATCTCAGATTTTGACGATATTGCGGGATTTGGCCCCTATCTTCTCACCGAAACCGGCAGAGAGGCTGCAACGCTGGTGTTGCTACTTACGGCGTCGTATATGTTAGGTCGGAATCTGCGGAGACGGTTTGCATATTTCCTGACTATATTTGCCGTGTGGGACATCTTTTATTATATCTGGCTGAAGGTCCTGATTGACTGGCCCGCGTCGATTATGGACTGGGACATATTGTTCTTGATACCAGTTATCTGGGCAGGGCCCGTCCTCGCACCGGTGATAACGTCTCTGACCATGCTGATAATTGCGGCAGTGCTGTTTACAGATAGAGCTATAAAGCTGACGTTGCCGAGACTTGCCGGCTTTGCCGGGCTTGTACTGATGATTGTGGTTGTGTTCTGCATTGCCGGTATAAATTGCACAAGGCCGGACTACAAATTGTATTTTTCCTGGCCCGGATTCATCGCCTTACATATAGCCATGATTGTGTTTTTATCTGGGTGCATAGTTATGAAAAAAGAGGACCCTTTCCAACGGGTGAGCGATGGAAATTGAGCTTAAATACAGGACTTTGATTGACCTTTTCAACCAGTCCCTGGCCAGAGGAGAGTTGGCGGGGATGCTGTTTTGGGCGGGCCGTGCATCACAAAGGGTTACTACAAGAACGAAACAGCTACCCAGGCGGTTATCAAGAAGGATGAGCAGGGTGTTCGCTGGCTGCACACGGTGGATTTGGGGCATCTCGACGAAGATGGATACCTTTATATTACCGGTCGAAAGAAGTATTTGATTGTTCTGCCGGGTGGAAAAAACATTAATCCCGAACTCGTGGAATCGGCACTTTCGCAGGCTGAATATGTTGAGGAACTCTTGGTAGTCCCCGGATGTCAAACCGGCCCCGGCGGTGTCAGGCTTGAAGCAGTCAAGGCCATTGTCCGGCCCAATTGGGAACGGATACAGGCCAAAGCGGGACTTTCTCGTGAGGAGCTTGAAAATCGGCCGGGGGTGGTGAAGGATTTTGTATGGAAAGGTATTAACAAATGCCAGCGGAATAATCAGGAGCTGGCCGGCTTTGAAAAAATACCCTCCAGGAATCATGTTGAGATACGAATCACCGAATTTGCGAAGACATCAACCGGCAATATCAAACGCAAAAGCTACATCGAAACGGTTTAATCTCTGTAAGCCCTGTCACTGTCTTTGTATCGATTTTAGCATTGTCTCGAACCGGTAGCGGTCCTGCATCGGGAGGTTTTTGTTTTCTACTGCTTTGCGGTAAATATCCAACGCTTCGTTTTTTCTGCCCTGGTCTTTGTATATCTCTGCCAGAAATACATAGATGTCAGAGGTGGCGTTTGAGCTATTAATTATTTTGACGAGCACGGTTATTGCCTCACTGGCCCGGTCGTTCTGATTGAGGAAATACGCCAACGTATAGCCGTACCTGACATTTTCGGGGCGAAGGCTGTATGCTTTTCGGCAAAGTTCAATGGCTTCTGAAGGGCTGGTCTGAACGAGCATTATACCGAGGTTAAAGGCTGCTTCGGCAAAATCGGGCTCTGTTTTCAATGCCTGCCTCAAACACTTTTTGGCTCCGCCGGAATCGCCCTTTTCAGCTAAGAGCAGGCCCAAATTGAAGTTCCCGACGGCGTTATTCGGGTCTATTACAAGTGCCTTTCGCAGGGAAATTTCGGCTTCCTTCGTTTTGCCGAGTCTTGCATGGATTATCGAAGCATTTATGTGAGATATCAAAAGGTCGCTTCTTAGTTTTGTTGAGGTATTATACGAATCTATCGCTTTTTCAAGCTTACCCTGGTTAGAGTAATAGTTGCCGAGATTATAATGCGCGAGAGCGTCATCGGGACGGTTTTGCAGTGATGTAAGGTATTCAGCCATTGCTTTTTCAGCTATAGTTTTGTTTTCTGTGGTGATCATCTGCTGGGGGAATGCTGATATCGCAAAGCCCGCCTGACTCCTTACAACACGCCACGGGTCTCCGGTTACCGTTAACAAGGCGTTAAGTGCCTTTTCCGTGCCATTGCCGGACAGCGTTGAGGCAGCGGCGGCCCTGACCAATGGTGAAGAGTCTTTCAGGGCGGCTATGATGGTGTCCCATTTTTTGTTGTCCGGGCAGTTTTCCAGAATGCGAATAAGCGATGCGGCAACCACTTCCCGGCGGTCTTTGCCTGTTATATACTTCAGCATTTCATCGAGGCGGTCCCATTTGCCTTTCCTGGCATCATCGATGAGTGAGGCGAAATATACTGTTTCATTCTGATAGCTGTTACCATACCAGGCGGTTGCATATTTGTCGGCCCAAACAGCGGTTTTGTCTGCGTGGCAGATATTGCATGCGTTGGGTGATTTATAAGTGATTGTAGTTTTCGGAGTCGGTGACCTGAATGAATGGTCATGGCGGGTCATCCTGGCGAATTCGGTTTTTGGCATGTGGCATGTTTTACACTTGCTTCCTTCGCTGTCGGGGTTGTGATGCGAATGGGCCGATACGTTATTTACAAGTTTATCATGACACGGAAGACAGGCCTGGTTTGCCTTTTCGCCGGCGAACCTGTCGCGACCACTGGAAGTGTGGCAATGGACGCAATCGAGTTTGCCGGATTCTACACACTTGTTCATTCTCCAGCCGGTGAATGTATAGTTTTCGCCGAGGTCCCTTCCGTCGGGGTAAAAATCGTTATCCTCCAGGGTTACGAGGTCATAGTGGTCGAAATATTTCTCGCCTGGTTTAAAGCCTGTAGTGAGCGGACGCATCCTGGCATGGCACGGGCCGCACATACCGTCCACCTGTTCGACATCAAAATTCTTTGTGCTTACCAGCTTAAGGTCCTTGGGCTTTTCGTTTTTCAAGGCCGCCTTTTGTAAATGCCGAACATGTTCGCCGCAGGGACCGTGGCAGGTTTCGCAGTTAATTCCCGGTTCTTTCCAGACGGTGTGGTATGTGTCAGTTTTGAGGTCGTAGTTTGTCGAAAGCTGGCTGAGATGACAGCTAAAGCAGGAAGTATTGAACGTAAGAGGCGTTTCCATCCAGTCTATGGGCTCGTCCCGCCTGTCGGGGAAATGTCGCACGGCGCTGGCTGTTGTGTCGAACCACTCTTTTCGATGAACGTCATAAGCCAGCGGAAGAACCTGAAGCCGGCCTCTTTTCATCGGGGTGAGAAAGTAATAAACATTCTTGCCGCCAAGGACATGTACGATAGGATAGCTTTTTTCTTCATCACCGGACCGAACAGTAACATAGCCTTTCTTGTCGGTAATGAAGGCACGGTAGCTCTTGCCGTCGCCCTGAAGAAATTTTTCATGGGCGGTAAGCTTTTCGGCGCCTAATTTGTTTGTGTACGGCTGCATTGCAAGTCCGTGAAATGACGAGGCCCAGAGCTTATAGAACTTTTCATGACATTGTATGCACCTGACCGAACCGGTAAAATCGGTGGGTGGGTCGTCTATAGTTTTTGATATGGCAATGCAACGTGAGAAATTACAGAAAAGCAAAAAAAAAGCTATTGTCAGGATGCCGACTGATGAAAACGTTCTATTTATATGTATCATCATTTTAATCATATTTTATAGTGAAGGTGTTACAGCAAGATTTTATTATTGCAAAATTCAGCAATCTGCAACAACGGCGGTGGCTTCGATTTCAAAGAGGAGTTCCTCGCGACAAACATCGGCTATTGCAGTTATGTTTGGCCGGGGCAAGCCAGACCATTTGTCGCAGAAAAGCTGTTCGACTTCTCTGGTCTTACAATAGGCGGTACTTTGAACAACATCATTATCAGAGCAACCCATTTCTTTTAAGACGGCCTGCACATTGCTTATAGAGGTTTGGATTTGAGCTTCAGCATCCCCAATATACATCGTTGTTCCGTCCTTCGCAATAGAAGCTGTGCCGGACACGAATACCGTGGTTCCTGCCGGTGTAGCAGCTTTCGATGCCCGTGAAAACGCAGAGCCGTAATCGAATGCAGATTGTTGGTTTCCGCCTGATTCCAGGTACTCGATTGAACCATCAGGCCCAATCAAGGCGGCAATATCCATTGCGCACATCACACCATTGTTTGTGCCGATGCCTATACCCGTGCTTGCGGGTACTTTATTCTTCTTGCCGCTCACTATGAGGCCCCGCTCAATGAAGAAGTGATTTCTTACCGTGTTAAAGTCGTCATACCACGAAAGAATATCGTCCAACCATATCCAGGTACGCGGCACAGAATTAAAATCAATGCCTTTCTGTTTGAGGATAGATTCGGCTTTTTCGAACATGGTTCGAGCTTGCTGCTTAGCATCTCCTGCCGCATGTGAGCATATACTTGATAATGTTAAATATGCCCACTTTTGCCCGTGTAAGATTCGCCCGCACGCAGTACCCTCTGAGTACAGGATTTCCGGAGTTTGCCCGTCTGCGACAGCATGCACCTGGACACCTGCAAACTGCCCGTTCACACCTTCTGGAACGACCAACCAAGTCGGTTCAACTTCATCATTAAGCCGGCCGTACGCCTTCGTTCTTATCAGACGAATAATCTGAATCGCCTGTTTCGTGGCGAAGACCCACTCCTGGAGTATTCGAGCGCTTTTTGAATCCAAAAAGCTGCTGATGCCGGTGAAAAGTTCATCGGCTTGTTCCTTAACGTCCGCACCCGGCGTTGGCACTGCCGTGACATAAATCTCAGACGCTTTAGTACCTTCAATTGTACGAGTATTCAACTGCACACTAATCCAAAATCCCCTTCTCTTTGTCCTAATTCCATGTTAAACTAACATCTCCTGTTTAGACGCTTAAAAAGTATAATTTATTTCTTCCGGTGTCGATTATCTTACCAAAATCTCCTTGAACTATCACAAATTCTCGTTTTCAAGGCAACCTGGAACGCCCATCAATAATTCAAGATTGTGTGGTTGTGTAAGCGTCTCGGTTTCAAATCTAAATGGTTACCAAAAAGTGCGAAAGTCAAGTTTTATTGCTCTTTGGAAAAATAAATAAACGCTAACGATGAAATCCTAA
>QNBT01000170.1 GCA_003644205.1 Planctomycetota bacterium
CGGACCTGAAACTCTTACCTCCGTGGATTGTGTGCGTGTCTGTATGACCGTGGCGGATAGGCAGGGTAAAACCGCGACAGGCTGGGGAGAAACTCCGCTGAGCGTCCAGTGGGCCTGGCCGAGTAAGCTGCCCCACCCGGACAGGTGTAACACTATGCGAGAATTTTGCGTGATTCTGGCAGAGGCGTGGGCCAAGTTCGAGGAGCTGGGACACCCAATTGAAATCGGAGCGAGTTTCACCGAGTCGGTCCTGCCCGGTTTGCTGAAAGAATTGAATTCTCAAAGAGGCGCCGACACCGAACCGATGCCGTATCTTGCGGCCTTGATTTGCAGCTCCGCATTCGATATTGCCCTCCACGATGCCTACGGACAGTTTCTGGGAAGATATGTTTATAGCACCTACACAAGAAACTTTATGAATAGGGACCTGTCCGATTTCCTGGAAAGTGCGGATGATGCGGATTTTTCTTTCTCAGGTTTATACCCAGCCGATTTTCTTGTGTTTCCACGTGCCGAGACATTGTGCGCCTGGCACCTCGTCGGTGGCAAAGACCCTTTGGATGAGTCCGAGCTGAGCGGCGACGAGCCTGATGACGGCTATCCGGTTCTGCTGGCAGACTGGATAAAAAAGGACGGCTTGAAATGCCTGAAAGTAAAACTGCGGGGAAACGATGCCGACTGGGATTATGAAAGACTGGTCAAGGTCGGGCAAACAGCAATCGAAAATGATGCTGAGTGGCTCAGTAGCGACTTCAACTGCACTGTAACCGACCCGGCCTATGTCAATGATATTCTTGACAGACTCAAGGCGGAGCATCCTAAGATTTATCAGATGATACTTTATGTCGAGCAGCCTTTTGGTTATGATATCGAAAGGAACCGGATTGACGTTCACGGTGTAGCCGTCCGTAAGCCGTTGTTTATGGATGAGAGCGCTCACAACTGGAAACTGGTCCGGCTGGGAAGACAGTTGGGCTGGACTGGTGTAGCGCTGAAAACCTGCAAAACGCAGACAGGCGCTCTTCTGAGTCTTTGCTGGGCGAAGGCTCACGGCATGAGTCTTATGGTGCAGGATTTGACGAACCCGATGCTTGCCCAGATTCCACACGTACTTTTGGCGGCCCACGCAGAGACGCTTATGGGAGTCGAGACAAATTCGATGCAGTTTTATCCGGCCGCTTCGGCGCCGGAAGAAGTAGTGCATCCGGGTATATATAAAAGGCGAAAGGGAAGGGTTGACCTTTCAACGTTAAAAGGGGCGGGTTTCGGCTACCGGCTCGACGAAATCAAAAGAGAGCTACCCCCCATAGCAGCCGAATTTGAAAAATAATTGTATTTTGAACTCAGTGAGGAATCAAATAACAGATGGCACAACTAAGCGCATTTGCAGACGAGGTAACCGATGACTTCCTTAGTCAGGTGAAGTATCTTGCCTCGGAAAATGTCGGCCATATTGAGCTGCGCTTTCTTAATAAGAAAAATGTGGTTAATCTTAGCAAAGGCGAACTTGCCGAGGCGGGAAATATACTTTCCGATTACGGTCTTGGGGTAAGCGCGATAGGTTCGCCGATCGGCAAGGTTCGACTTGATGAGCCTTTTGCTCAGCATCTGGATATGTTTAAGCGCGCGGTGGACAGCGCCTTGTTTTTCGGGACACGTTTTATCAGGGTGTTCAGCTATTACGCTCCCGAGGGAAAAGACATTGCGGATTACCGAAACGAGGTCCTGGGCCGGTTCGGCGCCAAGGTTGAGGCGATAGAAGATGTCGATATTGTTATGGTACATGAAAACGAGACGAACATATATGGATATTCATCGGAACACTGTGTCGATTTGGTTAAGACTATTGATTCACCCAAGCTGCGACTCGTTTATGACCCGGGTAATTTTGTCTGGGGACAGGGAATTGTCGATAATATCAAGACCTGTTGGCCCAAAATGAAGCCCTATGTTGTTCATGTTCATATTAAAGACTGGAAACTTGGGTCCGATGTTGGTAGTATTCCTGGTCAAGGCGACGGGCGGATAAACGAGTTGCTTCAAGAGCTTGCCCACTGCGAATACGACGGTTTTTTGACGATGGAGCCCCACCTGCAAGCCGGTGGCAAGTTCGGCGGCAAAACGGGGCCGGAGCTGTTTTCCGGGGCGACCAGAGCGGTTAGAAAAATAGCCGCGGAAGTCGGACTGGAGCTCACATAAATACTGAGAGCGAATCTTATGAAGGTATATAACTTCGGGATTATTGGTGCAGGGCTAATCGCCGACTTTCACGCTCGTGCAGTCGCGGAGCTTGAGAATGCAAAATTGGCCGGTTTTTTAGGCGCTACCAGCGAGCGGTCGCAAAAGCTGGCCGATAAGTACTCGGTAAAATGCTATAGGACGCTCGATGAGATGCTTGCCGACAAACAAATCGACGCCGTATCAATAGCCACGCCAAGCGGAGCACATATGGAACCTGCCGTTGCTGCTGCAAAGGCGGGCAAACACGTGCTGTGTGAAAAGCCTTTGGAAGTTACGCTTGCCGGAATAGACGCTATGATTGAAGCCCACCAAAAGTGCGGGACGGTTCTGGGAGGAATCTTTCAATATCGATTTGATGACGCCGTTGCGCCACTGAAAGAGGCGATAGACTCGGGACGCTTTGGCAGGATAACTTATGCGGGCGTATATGTCCCCTGGTGGCGAAGCGAGGAGTATTACCGGGACTCCTGGCACGGCACGTGGAAGCTGGACGGCGGCGGTGCGTTAATGAACCAGTCCATTCACATGGTTGATTTGTTGTGTTACCTGGCCGGTCCGGTCGAGTCGGTCCAGGCCTTTGTGGGGACGCTCGGCCATCCTCAGATAGAGACGGAAGATACGGCAACAACGGCGGTCCGTTTTGTCGGCGGAGCTTTGGGGGTTATTTACGGCACCACAGCTTCCTGGCCCGGACAGTTTAAGAGATTCGAAATTACCGGTACAAAAGGCACGGTCGTTTATCTGGAAGATAGCTTCACAATATGGCAATTTGCCGATGAGAGACCCGAAGACCAAAAGATACGCGAGCGGTTCGGGAACGTTAAGGGATTAGGCGGTGTGGCTGACCCGGCGGCTATTTCATACGAAAATCACAAACGAAATTTCCAGGCTTTTATCGACTCGTTGGAAAGCGGCGAACATTTCAACATAAGTGGCAGCGAGGCTCGCAAGGCTGTTGAGGTGATATTGGCAATATATGAATCCGCCAGGGAGCACAAAATCGTCAAAATCAGATAATCTATTGGGAGTTTATCAAGTAAAGAAGGATTACCATGGAAACACTTTTTGAAATCAAAGACAAATGTATCGCGATTACCGGTGGTGCCGGGGTGTTGTGCGGTTGTATGGCCGCAGAGCTTGCCCGGCTCGGAGCCAAAATATGTGTACTTGACTGTGATGAGTCGCGGGCGAAAGAACTGTGTAAGAATATCGAAGCAGAAGGGGGTTTTGCCTTTGGCGTACGAGCGGATGTTTTAGATAAAAAATCCATCCAGGCCGCTTTTGATTCGGCAATAAAAACCATGGGCCGAGTCGATGTCCTTATCAATGGTGCCGGCGGTAACAAGAAACAGGCCACTACTTCTGCAGAGCTATCGTTCTCTGACATATCGGCTGAAGCTGTGAAGAATGTATTTGATTTGAATATTCTCGGCACGGTGCTGCCGTCGCAGGTTTTTGCCAAACATATCGCCGAAAAAGGCGAAGGTGTAATCCTGAACACTTCCAGCATGAACGCCTTTCGTCCTTTGACAAACATTTTTGCTTATTCAGCGGCAAAAGCGGCGGTCAGCAATTTCACCCAGTGGCTTGCAGTGCACATGTGCCAAAATTATTCGAAGGACATTCGCGTCAATGCAATTGCGCCGGGATTCTTCCTGACCGAGCAAAATCGATTTCTGCTTACCGAAGAAAGCGGAGAACTTACCGAAAGAGGAAAAACCATTGTTGACCATACTCCCATGGCCAAATTCGGCCAGCCGAATGAGCTGATTGGGACAGTGCTGTGGCTGATAAGCGATGCGTCCAAATTTGTTACGGGTGTTGTTGTGCCGGTTGACGGTGGATTCTCGGCTTTTAGCGGAGTTTAGTATCAATCTTATTGAAAACGCTATGCTTTATTATCAAAGAGGAAACCAGAACGAAAATCTAACCGCCCAGGACCTCAAAGAAGGTTTGTATGCGGCATTGGACCAAATCGGCAAACGGCAAAAAGTGCTGACGATTCCGCCGGATATCACACGGTACTATTCGCAGGCCGGGTTGCTGACGCAGTTTGCCTGTCAGTACTACGGCTCGGCAATGACGGATATCCTGCCGGCGCTGGGAACACACTTTGCCATGACCACCGAAGAAATCAGCCGGATGTTCGGTGATACTCCGTTGCAGTTGTTCCGTGTCCACAACTGGCGAAATGACACGATGATGCTGGGCCGTGTTCCATCCGAATTCGTCAATCAGGTCTGCCGGCAAAAGGTCAATTTCGACTGGCCGGCGCAGGTGAACACGCTTTTGGTGAAAGGCGGATTCGATTTGATTCTTTCCATCGGCCAGGTGGTGCCGCATGAGGTCGTTGGAATGGCCGGCTACAACAAGAATATCTTTGTCGGCACCGGTGGAGCCGAAGGCATCAATAAGAGTCATTTTTTGGGGGCGGTCTATGGTATGGAAAATATCATGGGCCGTGCGGATACGCCTGTTCGCCGGGTGCTGAATTATGCCTCCGACCATTTCGCCAAAGACCTGCCGATTGTGTATGTTCAGACGGTGATTGCCGCCACAGAAGAGGGGCACCTCGTGCGGGGATTGTTTATCGGCGACGATGTGGAGTGCTTCGAAAAAGCGGCCCGGTTGTCTTTGAAGGTTAATTTTCAAATGCTCGACAAGCCGCTTGCCAAAACGGTTGTCTATCTGGAACCGAAGGAGTATAAAAGCACCTGGCTGGGCAACAAAAGCATCTATCGAACACGGATGGCTATGGCCGACGGCGGCGAGTTAATTATTTTGGCACCTGGATTGAAGGAGTTCGGGGAAGATAAGGAAATCGACCGGCTGATTCGTAAATACGGTTATGTAGGAACGGAAAAAGTCCTGCAGCTTGTCCGGGAAGACGAACAACTGCAGAACAATCTCGGTGCCGCGGCGCATTTGATTCACGGCTCTTCCGAAGGACGCTTTAAGATTACCTATTGTCCGGGCCGAATCACAAAAGAAGAAATTGAATCAGTGAACTTTGCCTACGCCGACTTAAATGAAATGCTGAATCGGTACAATCCGAAAAAGCTCAAAGAAGGCTTTAATACTGTTCATGGAGAAGATGTCTTCTTTATCTCAAATCCCGGCCTGGGATTGTGGTCCTGGAAAAA
>QNBT01000171.1 GCA_003644205.1 Planctomycetota bacterium
GCTCCCGAGCCTGCCGTCCTTGTGTACGACAAGGTGATTTTTCGTCCCGGCCATCAGAAGCTCTATCGCCTTATGTCCGAAGCCGGTTGCAAGTGCCCTATCAAACGGCGTAGGCGTCCCGCCCCTTTGCACATGACCTAAGATGACCGCCCGGCAGTCCAGCCCGGCCGCTGTGCAAATCTGCTCGGCTAACACGTTTGCTATCCCGCCTAAACGAACAGGGTCGGGGCTGTTTTTAACCTTCCTGGCGACGACCACTTTTCCGCCCTTCGGTCTGGCGCCTTCGGCTATGACGATAATACTGAATCTTCTGCCCCGCTCGGAGCGGCGCAGCACAACCTTACATATCTTGTCAATCTCGTACGGCATCTCCGGCAGCAGTATCACATCCGCTCCGCTTGCGACGCCTGCATGAAGCCCTATCCAGCCGGCGTATCGGCCCATGACTTCTATGAGCATCACCCGGTGGTGCGAGCTTGCCGTAGTGTGGATTTTATCGATTGCCTCAGTGGCGGTTGTAACGGCTGTATTAAATCCGAACGTTATGTCCGTTCCGTAAAGGTCATTATCAATTGTCTTGGGCACTCCCATAACCACAACACCCTTAGCCGCAAAAGCCGCAGCCGAGGCCATCGTGCCGTCACCGCCGATACATATAAGCGCATCCACATCGTGGCCGGCTAACAGCTTGATACACCTGTCGGAAAGGTCTTTGGTCCGGGTCCTTTTACCGACCTTGGCAGGGTAGTTGAATGGATTGGCCTTGTTGCACGACCCTAAAATCGTGCCGCCGACAGTCAGAATGTTGCTCACATCGTTATAGCTGAGCACGTGCATCCGATCTTCAATAAGCCCAAGATACCCATCCTCAATACCCCACACCTCAAGGCCGTATTTGTTTATCGCGGTCTTGGCAACCGCCCGTATAACCGCATTCAGGCCGGGACAATCTCCACCACCGGTCAATATTGCGATAGATTTAATCTTTGTTGTTTTCATAAATTCCGCTCTCCTGCAGCAACTTACTTATTCAGTAGCTGCTTTGCTGCATCCACAACCGCCCCGGCCGTTATGCCGAATTTCTCAAAGCAAATTTTTCCGGGAGCTGATGCACCAAATGATGACATACCTATGAACACGCCGGCGGCGCCGAGCCATTTGTCCCAGCCCTGCCTGACACCAGCTTCGATACCGACTCTTGCTTTAATACCCGTCGGCAAGACGCTTTCTCGATACTGTTTGTCCTGCGCTTCAAATATCTCCCACGAAGGCATACTCACCACCTGCGTCTTTATGCCCTCATCGGCTAACAGCTTATGTGCCTCTATCGCCGGGTGCACCTCCGAACCGGTTGCTAAAAGCAGTACATCCGGATTATGCTCTTCGAAAAGGCTGTAAGCTCCTTTTTTCAGATTCGACGCACTTGCAAATTTGGTCTGGTCCAAAACTCCCAAACCCTGACGAGTCAGGATTAGCGCTACCGGTCCGGCGCGATGTTCGAGGGCATACTTCCACGCATAAGCGGTTTCGTTGGCATCGGCAGGGCGGATGACTACCAGATTCGGTATCGCCCGCAGCGAGGCAATCTGCTCGATGGGCTGATGGGTCGGGCCGTCTTCGCCAAGCCCGATACTGTCATGAGTGAACACAAATATCGTCGGATGGCCCGACATCGCCGCCAACCGAATCGCAGGCCGCATATAATCGGCAAAGCATAAAAAAGTCCCCCCGTATGATTTGACAAGTCCGCTTGCCGCTATCCCGTTCATAGTTGCCGCCATCGCGTGCTCGCGCACACCGTAGCGAATATACCTGCCCGTCCTGCTCCCTTTTTGAAAATCTTCGGCCCCTTTGAATTTCGTATTATTAGACGGCGTAAGGTCTGCAGAGCCGCCTAAGACCAGCGGCAGCTCCGGCATAATTGCATCGAGTGTTGCACCGGACGCCTTGCGAGTAGCCATTGAACTGCCTGCCTCGAACTTCGCAAGCACTTCATCGATATTGATGCTGATTTTGCCGGCCTGTGCATCTTTTATTTCCCCTGCCAACTCGGGATACGCCTTGCTGTACTCGGCAAACATCCCGCGCCACTTCTCTTCCAGCTTCCGGCCTTTATCAACAGAGGCGCGCGTATGCTCCAGTACCTCTTCCGGCACGCCAAATTTCTTTTCAGGGTCCCACCCAAAGTTCTTTTTAATCAGCTTGATTTCCTCGTCCCCAAGCGGAGCGCCGTGAGCGGCACATTTATCGTGAAAATTCGGGCTGCCGTAGGCAATGTGCGAGCGAAACTGTATGAGGCTGGGCCGGTCCTTCTCGGACTTGGCGTTTGCCAGCGCCTTTTCAAACACCTCCATATCATCACCATCGCCGCCCACTACCTGTACATACCAGTTGTACGCTTCGTATCTCTTAGCGCAGTCTTCGCTAAAAGCAAGTGCCGTATCACCGTCAATGGTGATATGATTGTCGTCGTAAATCACAATCAGGTTATCTAAGCCAAGGTGTCCTGCTAAACTGCTCGCCTCAGATGAGATGCCTTCCTGCAGGCACCCGTCACCGGCAATTGTATAGATATCGTAATCAAAGATGCCAAAGTCATCGCGATTATATCGCGCGGCCAAATACTTCTGAGTAATCGCCATACCCACAGAATTGGCGATACCCTGCCCTAAGGGCCCCGTCGTAACCTCCACGCCCGGCGTCAGTCCGTATTCCGGGTGGCCGGGCGTCTTGCTTTCCCACTGGCGAAAGTTCTTTATCTCATCGAGCGATAAATCATACCCCGTCAGATAGAGCAGCGAATACAGCAGCATACTCCCGTGTCCGGCCGACAGTACAAACCGGTCGCGACCCGCCCAGGCGGGATTCGTTGGGTTAAAACGCAGATGCCGCATCCACAGCGTATAGGCCGCCGCCGCCATACCCATCGGCATACCGGGATGCCCGGATTTGGCTTTTTGGATGGCGTCCAGTGATAAAAAGCGAATCGTTTGAACGCAAAGCTCGTCAACCTCTGATAATCCGCACGTCTTCTTAAACGCAGTCATTCTTAAAATTCCTTTCAAAAAAACAGTCTCTTGGTACTATATTCTCCTCGAAAGCACCGATTAAGCCAAAAGGATAACTATAAACTGGTCACGCTGCAAGCATTTTCGGGGGGGCTGACCGATGCCAACAGCCCTATAGATGGGCCCAGTTGTTATATTCGAGTGGTTTTATTCCTTCTGCTGGCATTGTAAATATGCCACGATAACGAACTGCACCCTTACCGGTCTGATGTCCCCAAGATTCATGAGAAGACGCCTGCAAGAGAGATGAGCTTCCTTTTCCAAAAATGACGTAGCCGCCCCTATCCATAAAATGTGCATCAACATTATCGTCAGACTGAACCGTCAGAACTACAGTTGCTGTCGCGCTGGCAATTGGTTGTTTTCTGGGATTCTGTTTTTCAAGTCGGTTAACGATTTTTTTGAGAGAGGTATTGATCTCTTCTCCAGGGAACTCCTTTGCGGCGCGTGTTATGAGAGGAGCCACAGTCTCACGGAGACTTTTGTTTTCCGACTCAAGTTGGCGAATGTCCCGCTTGAGTTCTCTACTTTCTGATTTAAGAGTTTCGATTTGGGAGCCACGTCTAAACCACCCAACGATAGAGACAATGCCGGTTCCAACTACGAACAGAAGTAAAATGACCGTGAGCCATCGTCTGTTCTTCCAGAGACGAAAGAAAGCATCCACCTCAGCACCAAGCCGATCAGCCAATGGAGTGTGTTCTCCCATGCGGTTTCTATCTGATTAGTTTATCCACCTTTGCAGACAACTGCTTTACGTGAGCGACTGACTTGGCAAAGGCTTTCTTTTCCATCTCGTTCAGGTCGAGTTCAACAATCTTCTCGACGCCGCCGGCACCTAACACTACCGGCACTCCCACAAACGCACCGCCGACACCGTATTCGGCTTGGCAATAAGCACAGCAGCTCATCACAGTCTTTTTATCTTTGATTATCGCTTCAGCCATCTTCACCGCCCCCGCAGCCGGAGCATAATACGCGCTGTAGCCTAAGAGATTGACAATCTCAATACCGCCTTTACGGGTGCGCTCTGTCAATTCTTCTATCTTTTCAGCAGACATCAGCTCAGTGAGCGGTATTCCTCCAACCGTTGTGAATCTCGGCAGCGGCACCATGTCATCTCCATGGCCGCCCATCAGGACACCTTTTACATCGGCGATGCTGACACCTAATTCGGTCGCGATGAAGTGTGCGAATCTCGCCGAGTCAAGGGCGCCTGCCATGCCCATAACCTTATTTGCGGCAAGACCGGAGACCTTCGCCGCCAGATAGACCATCGCATCTAAGGGATTGCAGACAACAATAATAAAGGCCTGCGGCGAATGTTTTACAGCCTGGGTGGTTACGGATTTTACTATTTCAGCGTTCTTGGCCAGCAGGTCGTCCCTGCTCATCCCCGGCTTTCTCGGCATCCCGCTGGTAATTATCACAATATCGCTGCCCGCCGTCGCGGCCCACTCCGTTGTACCTGTAACCGCCGATGCAAAAGGATATACCCCCGCCGCCTCGGCTATATCCAGCGCCTTACCTTTGGCTAATCCTTCAACGATATCTATAAGGACGACATCGCCAAGGTCCCTGGTCGCCAACATATATCCGGTCGTCGCGCCAACATTACCCGCCCCCACTACCGTTGTCTTCTTTCTCACCACCAATTATCCTTTCCGGCCTTCCAGCTCAGCCCAAAATTTATCTTCCGATACTGTCTCCTGCTCGCCTGTAGCCATGTCCTTTACCACGAATTCACCGTTGTCATATTCGGCGCCGATGATAATGCACCTTTTCGCATTGACTAAAGATGCCTCCTTCAACTGCTTTTTCAAACCGCCGCCTTTATAACTGAATCCGCTTGGGACACCTGCAGTCCGCAGCCTTGCAGTTATCTCAACCGCCTTTGTCATGAATTGACCGTCTATACAAACAACAAAATCGTCCAGACTCCGCGCCGCTGGTACATCCTTAAGCAGGCCTTTTTCTCTAAGCAGTATTTCGAGAACACAATCGCCCATGCCGAATCCTGTGGCTGTTATTGGTGGACCGCCGAAGTCACCAAGGAGATTATCATATCGTCCCCCACCTCCTATAGCCCGAAGCTCGCCGCCTATGGCATAAATCTCGAATACGATACCCGTATAATATGCCAAACCCCTAACAATACTTGGGCAGAGGTTACAATACTGACTTATTCCCATCGTCCCAAGAGTGTCGTAAAGACGAGCAAGTTCTTGAACACAGTTCACATTCGAATTTAGTCCAAGAACATCACATGCTTCAACAACAGC
>QNBT01000172.1 GCA_003644205.1 Planctomycetota bacterium
AGCTTGAGCCAAGCGACGACGCATTGGGCCGCTGGTCGGTCGTTTGTTATAAGACTTCAGTTGAAGAGCTGATGGCCAAATTTGCGGCAACCACAGATATTGACATCCTTTGGGTTTTGAACGAAGAGGCAACATCACACTCAATAGCAAACGGCCTGCGAAAGAGAACAGTGGATTTATATCTGTCGGCGGCCACTGACCAACAGATCGCTACCGTGGCAACCGGCTGTGCCGGCCTGATGGCAACTTTTGACAAGGAAGGTGTAGTGGCTGTTTATGATCCACAGAGCACCTATCTGCTTTCCAAACAAGTATCTTTGCTTAGTGACGAAGCAATGGCGCTTTGGCAGAAATTTCTGCTTAGATTTCATAACGATGAGCACATCCCTAATGTTCATTTTGCTATGGCGATGCTGCGAGCTCAAAGAGGTGATTTGGCCGGTTCAATCGCAGAATATAAACTTTTAGCTAATCGCTTTTCACAATCACCTTTGGCACCATTTGCCCTGCTAAACTCAAGCAAACTCAAAACGAATATGAGAGACTACGTCGGCGCCCGCCAGGACTTGATGCAGCTTGTGGCCCAGTACCCGGACGCTACGATTGCCGAACAGGCCTGCCTGGAACTTGCCGACGTTACAATGAAAGCCGGCCTTAATGTCGAAGCCGAACGGCTTTACCGTAAGGTTTATAATCTTGGTTTCTCCCTGGAATCACAGGCTGCCGCCGCCCTCGGTGTGGGCGTATGCTGCTACGAAGAAAACGAGTATGAAAATGCAATAAAATGGCTGTTTGATTATATTGAACTTGCTAAAGACAACAAAGATGACAGTTTATACAAAGCATATTTTCTTCTTGGCAAGGCAAGTTCGGCTGTGGGCAAACCTCAACAGTCCTGTACGGCCTTCGAATGTGCTCTGGGCGGACGGCATCGGCCCGAAGATTACGTGCAAATCGTATCGGCATTGATTCAGGCTTATATCGAACAGGAAAGTTATATTGAAGCACTTGGAGTCTTAGAAAACATAGATTCCTGGCGGCTCTCACAATATCAAAATGTAGAGATATTGCTTCTAAAGAGCAAAGTTCTTCGGCAGATGGGCTTGATTGACAGGGCCGTTGCAGCACTTGCCGGCAGAGCGGAGTACATTTTGGCGCCGGAGTTGAAAGCCCGGATATTGTTTGAATTGGCCCAATGCTACGCTGCCGACGGTCGTCTCGAACTTGCTCGCAGGAACTTAACTGAAATACTTGCTTCCTCCAATGCAGGTCCTTTATCGGGACAGATAGCCTGGGAATTGGCGGATGTGTGTTTGAAAATGGGGCAGGAGACCAAAACGATATCTCTTTGTTCCCAACTTTTGGACTCGGACCTATCTGAGGAGCTCGGGGAAAAAACGCTCCTGCTACTGGCCCAGGCTTACGACAAGCAACAGGATTATGAAAGAGCTGCTCTGGCCCTTTTGGATTGTCAGAAATCCTTTGAAATTCAGCAAACAAAAAAACAGTAAAAGTCAATGAACGGTAAAACTTGTTTACAGAACGACTATTTAGAGGTTAAGACCTTTTTGAGGTTAAGCCGGGGCCGTCGGTCCGTGGTCTGTAACTTTTCTTTTGTAATCTTCTTTTGTTGTCTGGCAATTGTTTCAGGCAATTTTGCCGGCGGACAAACCGTGTCAGCAGAGCCGGACCTGCTGGATATGCTGGAAGTTTATTCAAGTGAGCATACGCCGGACCCCCATAAACCGGTTCACACTGTGCATGTCCCGATTAATCATGTAGTTGGGCACACAGAACTACAGGCCGCCGGGCCTGCTCCTGCAAATCTTGCCGGTGGCGTTACTACAGAACAGATTGAGCCCGACTTAACGAGGAAATCACCTCAAAGAGACCCTGTTAAATTACAATTATGGCGGGACAGGCTCACTACCCTTGAACATGAAGCGGACGCAAAAAGCAAGGAAGAGCTTCGGAAAACCATAGAGCAACTCCGCTCTGTTGAATTAAAATCCCGCGACAAGCCGGCTGAACATGTTGATGAAACCGAGCCGATTTTTGTAACCGAAGCAATTGAACCAAATGAAGTAATTTCTGAAAACAAGGTGCTTCAAGACCCTAACGACAGACAGCAGGGAGCAAAGCCTAAGCCAACAATCCCAGAAGGAATTGTAACTGAGCGGACTTTACAGAATGTTAGGAACCTGTGCAAAGATTCTCGCCAGTTCGGGAATCCTTTTGAATTGGCGGAAGTGATGTTTCATAGCGGCCATTTAAGAGAAGCTTCAATCCTTTACCGCCTGGCACTTGACCGTAAAACCGCAAAGCAGGCTGATGTTTCTCGGGACAGGGCCTGGATTTTGTTCCAGATTGGTAACTGCCTGCGGGATGAAGACCGCTCCGAAGCGAACAAGATGTACAAACAGTTGATTACCGAGTATCCGGATTCGCCATGGACTGATTTGGCAAAAGCCCGGGTCAAACTGATTGATTTGTACCAGAAAGAAGAACCGCAGGAGCTGCTGAAAAATATAATTTTAGAAAAGTTTTAATCGAAATAAACAATTTGTCGGGATTGATTTTACCTGCGGTAAAACCGCAGGTAAAATAATTAGCCCCACCAGTCCTGAGTTTATTGAAGGGCGTTTTACGTGGGGTCAGGCCGAAACAAGAAAGGAACAAATTATAGTGGCAAAGACCGGACATGACAACCCAACCGGCGTTGGCCCAAAAAACCGGAACGCAAATGTCCTGCTTGTTGACGACGACCCCGAGTTGGTGCGGTTTTTACTCGAGATATTAGCGAAGAGGGGTGTTCATGCCGACCTTGCAGATAATAAAAAAACCGCAATGGATTTGCTTGACAAAAACAGCTACAGCCTTGTATTCACGAGCGACTTTATCAAACCCCGGCCTGACCTTGCGGCTCAGCCGCAGGCAACCTTCGGTCTGCTTGAAGAAATCAGGGCAAGTTTGCCGGAACTGCCGGTTGTTATGATTGGCCGAACCGATGGCCAAGACCCACAAAGCCGGCAGCAAATTATTGCTACAGCCGTCAAGGCCATCCAGCAAGGCTGCTGCGATTTCCTTACAAGACCGCCCAACAGTGAAAAGGTGGATGACCTGTTGGACAAGTTTCTGCCCAATCACACCGTGCGAAGCTGCGCTTCAGCCGTAGAGGACAACCGCTGCCTCTACATGATAGTAGGTCGAAGCGCCGAACTTGCCCAAACGGTCCGCTTGGCAAGAACGGTAGCAACAACCTCAGTACCTCTTTTAATAAGCGGCGAAAGCGGAACAGGCAAAGAGTTAATTTCCTATCTCGTCCATCACACCAGCAGAAGGGCGCAGGGGCCGTACGTCAGGGTCAATTGTGCCGCCTTAAGTGGCTCACTTCTTGAGAGTGAGTTGTTCGGTCACGAGAAAGGGGCCTTTACCGGTGCCCATGCCCAGCGGAGAGGTCGCTTTGAAAGGGCACATGGCGGCACATTGCTTCTGGATGAAATTACCGAAACGCCTATCAGATTTCAGTCTCATTTGCTTCGTGTACTTGAACAACAGGATTTCGAGCGCGTGGGCGGCAGTGAAACTGTCAGAGTTGATGTTCGCATAATAAGCACAACAAACAAGGATATATTAGAGGAGGTCCGCCAGGGACGGCTTCGCCAGGACCTGTACTATCGGCTAAGTGAATTAAGGCTGGTTGTTCCGCCACTAAGGGAACGCACCGAAGACCTGGACGAGCTTGTTTGGCATTTTGTGAACCTCTACGCATCCCAGACACGACGGGTAATATCCAAACTCGACCCCACGATGATGGATATCTTTGCGAATTATCATTGGCCCGGAAATGTCCGGCAACTGCGCAACGTTGTGATAACATCGCTGGTTTTAGGCGCCGGCGAAACTTTATCTTTAGCTGATGTATCGTGGCTTTTTGATGAGTTGCAACCGCGGGCGTTGGAAAAAAGAGACGATTTGACCCGACAAAGGCAGGACCGGGTACAAAACGAACCGCCGCTGCCGGCCCTTGGCGGTATGCCGCTGGTAGAGATAGAAAGGTGTGCGATCCTGGACACATTACGCCGGACCTCGGGCAACCAGGCAAAGGCTGCAAAAATACTGGGCATCAGTGACAGAACATTGAGAGGCAAAGTAAGACGATATAAAGAAGAAGATTGCCTGCAACCGATTTAATAAGTCGGTGAAATTTGAAAATGAAAGCGGAGAGTTAAAAAATGGCAGAAGATGAAGAAACAAAAAATCAAGAGGATTCAAATCCCGAATCAAGCGATAAGAAAGAATCCGGCAGCGGTTTTTTAGCCTGGATAATAATGGCTGTGGTAATCCTGCTTTTCGCCGGTGCCGGTTTTGGGGTCGGTCGTCTGTTAGCCGGTTCAAAGAAGCCGGCCGAGGCCGTCCCGTCACAGCAGGATGAGTCAACTGTGGCGACAGAAGCCGTTGATTTGAGCAGTGCCGAGCCAACAAAGACCTGGTATTACCCTATGGAGCCGGTCGTGGCGAACCTTAATGAGCCTTCTGTAACGCGCTATGTTCGGGCAACACTTGTACTGGAAATGAGCGGGGAGGTGGACCAAGCCAAAGGCACGACATTTATCGATGAGAAGAAACCACTTCTGACAAACTGGCTCACAATCTTTCTTGCGGGGCAAACTATCGAAGACATTCGTGGTGACAGGAATCTCAGGCGTGTTCAGTCGCAAATACTGGATACTTTTAATGAGAAACTTTTTCCCGACGCCCGGCCTCAAATAAAACAAATTCTCTTTAAGGAATTTGCTATACAATGAGCAATTCCTCTGTCAACAATTTAACCAAGGAAAAAATGCGGCAACTTTTGGCTGCGGTAGGTTCCAGACCGGCCGAAGACAGTGAAGAAACACAAGCCGTCGAATACGACTGGCGGCAGGGGCGCTATTTTAACGCCGACCAGCTAAGCAAACTTGAAGAATTCACAAACAAAACCGCTGTCGTTATTGCTGAAAAATTCGAAAGTCTTTATAATGAAAAGTTCAACGTAACGGTTTCGTCAATCTCCCAGCATTTCGCCGGCCAAATTACCGGACAAAATGAAGAAGGCGAAGGAGACTTCTACTATCTTACTTTCGGGCCTGAGGCAAAGCCTGCGTGTGGGGTTATAGAGATACCAAGGCAAACCGCTCTTGCATGGGTCACACAACTGCTTGGTGATTCCGAGCCCCAGCAGGATTCCGACAGAGGTCTTTCTCAACTTGAGGAATCGCTCTTGCTGGACACATCTTCGGTCTTTGTTAAAGGCCTCCTC
>QNBT01000173.1 GCA_003644205.1 Planctomycetota bacterium
ATGACCAAACCGAGAAACCAATACAAGTAAGTAAAAGCATAGAACTGCACCATTGCGAGAAAGCGATGGTATAGGTAACGTTAAATAAAAATCCCTGACGATAAAATTCATCAAGAATTACCGTTTCCGCTGCGTGCCTATATTGTCAAACCCCAAACACACTAACTCGACCAATCCAATCTGACCGCTCAAAAACGGATGCAACCTTTAACTGCTGGAAAAGCAATGATTTAGGCATGACAGTGCCATTAGTACCGGACACCTTTAATTTTCCTGGTGTCGATGATGTCGAGGATTTCGTCAAGTGAGTCGATTGTGAAGTCGGCATGTTTTTCGAAGCGTTCGCATTCATTGTGGGTTTTCAGCAGGACGGCGACTGCACCGGCTGCTTTTGCACTGAGGATATCGAAAAGGTAATCGCCGACAACAAGGGTCTCGGCGGGGGCGGCAGCGAACTGGCGGCAAAGCTTTAAGACACCGAAGGCATCGGGTTTTACGGGGCCGGCGTCTCTGTCAACGATGGCGTCAAAGGTCAGATTGTGTTTGCGGGCGATGGCCTCGGCGTTGTGTCGCCTGTTGCGAGTTAATATGCCGATGCTGATATCCTTTTGGCGGAGGGCATCGAGGGTTTGCCAAGCACCATCATTAAGGGTGGATTCGTCAACTGCGCGGTTTTCATGAGATGCGAGTATGTCTTCGGCCCGTTTCCTTTGAGACGGTGTCATCTTTTGCATGGTCTCGAGGATTGGGCCGGAGTCGCGGGCAAGGCCCATCTCTTCGCGAATGGCGTCGAAGTCAAAGAACGGCTGGGTTATCGTGCCATCCAAATCGAATATAACGGCTTTTATCGTCATAGTTTTAGTATAACAAGAGTCCGCATGGGCAACAAGTTGCCCATCCTACAGAATTTGCTGGATGCCGGATCAAGTCCGGCATGACAAGGAAGCTATCCCTTTCGCCTTGACTCGACTGAGCTCGTCACAGGCCGGCGAAAAGGCTGCCACCCAATAAGAATGCCCGGCAGTGCTGTGGGCTAAATTGGAATTATGCCTTTTTCTGGAGCAGTTCGATGAGGAATTTGGCGGCCCGGGTCAAGGTTTTGTTTTTGCGTATAATCAGGCCGGCGGGGCGAGCGAACTTTTCGTTTGAAAAAGGGATGGCCTTTAGGGTGCTGTTTGCAAGCTCGGCGTGTATAGTGGTTTCAGGAAGGATACTTACGCCGGCATCTATTTCGACGGCCCGCTTGATGGTCTCGATGTTGTCAAATTCCATCATCATGCGGACGGTAACGTCGTACTGCTTTAGAATATCGTCAATCAGCGCTCGAGAGGGCACGCCTTTCTCAAATGCGATAAAGGGCACACCCTGCAACTCGTGGATGTCGGTGGCCTGGCTGCCGGCGAGGGGATTGTCCGGGCCGCAGACCAATACCAAAGGCTCCTCTTCGAGCGGATGGACGTCGATGTTACGGTCTTTTCTGGGCACGGCCACCACTCCGATATCGATATCGCCTCTTAAGACGCGTTCATAAATTTCTTCAGCGCTCGCGTACTCGATGTTGAGGTTGACCTTTGGATACTTGGCCATGAATGTCTTTACGTGCGGCTGGAGGGTGTGCATTCCTATGCTGAAAATCGCGGCGACATTTATTCTGGCGGTTGTTTTGCCGAGAGTGGCTAATTCGCTGCTTAGCCTGTTGTATCTTTCGAGTATATCTTTGGCGGCCTGGTAAAACAATTGGCCTGGGGCGGTGAGTTTCAACGGCCTTTTCTTCCTGTCCACTAATTGGCATCTATGGGCCATCTCGAGTTGAGCCAACTGTTGCGAAACGGCCGATTGGCTGATACCATGCTTTTCAGCCGTTCTGGACAGGTTTTTCAAGTTTACCAGGTCGCAGAATATCCTGAAAGTCTCAATATTCATGTATAAGCTCCGCTAACAATAAGTATCAGAAAAGATTGCTTGTAACAACACTCTTCCGGCAGTATTATAAGCATACTTAATCGTTCGTAAAGAAAAACTTTTGAAGATTTATTTAACCAGGAGAAATGATGGCAAGTAAATTTGTAGATGAGGTAATGGCAACGGTGGTCGCTCGGAATGTTGGGGAGGTGGAATTTCACCAGGCGGTGCGAGAAGTTGCCGAGTCGGTGGAGCCGGTTATCAGGAAACGTCCTGAATTTGCGCGAGCTAAGATTTTAGAGCGGATTGTCGAGCCGGAAAGGCAAGTCATGTTTCGTGTTCCGTGGGTGAATGATGCAGGCGAGGTTCAGATAAACCGGGGGTTCCGGGTCGAATTCAACAGTGCGATAGGTCCTTATAAAGGGGGCCTGCGGTTCCACCCATCCGTATATATTGGGATTATTAAGTTCCTTGGTTTTGAGCAGGTTTTTAAGAACGCCCTTACTACTACACCAATCGGCGGCGGCAAGGGCGGGGCCGACTTCGACCCCAAGGGCAAAAGCGATATGGAAGTGATGAGATTCTGCCAGAGTTTCATGAGTGAGCTGTTCCGCCACATCGGTCCTGATACCGACGTTCCAGCCGGCGACATTGGTGTCGGTGGCAGGGAGATAGGTTTTCTGTTCGGCCAGTACAAGAAACTTACTAATACGTTCGCAGGTGTCTTGACCGGCAAGGGTCTTGAGTGGGGGGGTTCGTTGGTTCGTACCGAGGCCACAGGCTACGGATTGGTATATTATGTAACACGAATGCTGCAGGACCGCGGTACCGACTGGAAGGATAAAAAGGTTGTTATTTCCGGCTCGGGGAATGTGGCCATCTATGCGACGGAGAAAGCGCAGGAGTTCGGCGCCAAGGTGATTGCCCTCTCAGACAGCAGCGGTTACATAGTGGATGAGGAAGGCATCAAGCTCGATACAGTCAAGCGTATTAAGGAAGTAGAGCGGGGTCGCATTAAGGAATATGCCGTCGAGCATAAATCTGCCGAGTTCCACGAAGGGTGGCAGGGCATCTGGAAAGTGCCGTGCGATGTGGCGCTACCGAGCGCAACACAGAATGAAATTGACCAAAGTGGAGCCGAAACTCTGGTGAAGAACGGCTGCATCGCCGTGGGCGAGGGTGCAAACATGCCATCGACACCGGAGGCAGTAGATGTCTTCCACAATGCGGGCGTATCATTCGGGCCGGCTAAGGCGGCCAATGCGGGCGGTGTCGCGACGAGCGCCTTGGAGATGTCGCAAAATGCGATGCGATTGAATTGGACTCTTGACGAGGTGGATTCGCGGTTGAAGCAGATAATGAACGCCATCTACGACCAGTGTGTCGAAGCAGCCGAAGCGTACGGAGTTAAGGGCAATCTTGTTGCCGGGGCAAACATCGCCGGTTTCGTTAAGGTGGCAAATGCCATGATGGCGCAGGGTATTGTATAAAGAAAACCCAGGTGTACTTTTAAGCCGGTGAAGAGATGACAAGGAAAAGGTGCTCACATTTGTGGGAGATGGTTAATGTTGCCGACGGCCTGGTCGTGATGAAGAAATGCTTTCACTGTAATAAGGTATCTGTCTGCTTTGTATTTCATCATGACCCGCCCCTGGAACCGTGTCGAGAGCAGAACCACTTCTGGAATTATGCCGAAAGTGACGAATCCTTTCATTTCGACCTGAGGTGCACCAAATGCGGTACAATAGTATCGCTTGATGAGCTGGTGTGTCTGATGAGGTGCACCGGTTGTGATGACAAATGCAGAGTCTGCGCATTTTTACAGAGCTTTGGACCCCAAGACGTCCAGGTTTATATTGCCATGGGACGACGGCCCGTCGAGGAAGGACGTCAACTTTCGCAGGAACAATTTTGGGCTCTGGAGGCCTACTTCAACCAGCAAACCGACTCGACAAAAAGTAAAATAAAGATTGTTCGCCATGAAATGGTTAAAGACCTTGACAAATGTTATGCAGAAGTGATTAGTGATGCAGATATGCTTTTTGCAACATCGGATGAAGTGAATTGAACGTGGTTAAGGTGGCGAATGCCATGATGGCTTGTGCTGTCGTATAGAGAAAACATGTCGGAAGAAATTAGGGGCGTCTGCGGGGATGCAGGCGTCCTTTTTTATTGCTTAGTTGGGAACGTGGCCTTAGAATTGGTGGCCATGACAGAAGAGTTTGACATAAAGAAGGTAGCTCGGCAACATCTTGAGATGGACAGGTTTTTTGCGGGTGATTTTACCATTAAGTCGGAAAAGGGCCGAATAGAAGAGCAGAATCTGCGAGCCGAAGCCGGCGAGGCGGTCAGCCAGATGGAACGGATAGCCGGCGAGGTTAGTGCCTGCCGCAGGTGTCCGCTTGGCAACCTTCGGACTAATGCTGTGTCCGGGGAAGGCAACGCCCAGGCTCGCATTGCGTTTGTAGGTGAGGCGCCGGGTGCCGATGAAGATGCACAGGGCCGGCCGTTTGTCGGCAGAGCGGGTAAGTTATTGGACAAAATAATCGCGGCGATGGGGCTGAAGCGTGAGGAAGTTTTTATCGGGAACATACTGAAATGCCGCCCGCCGGACAACCGCGACCCCAGGCCGGAGGAGATTGTCAAGTGTTTGCCGTACCTGCAGGAGCAGTTGGAGATAATAAAGCCCGAGATAATCGTGGCTTTGGGTGCACATGCGGCCAGGACGTTGCTGGATACGAATAAATCAATCGGCCAGCTTCGCGGCAGGCTCCATGATTACTATCCCGATGCGATGGCAAAGCCAATTAAACTAATGGCGACATATCACCCCGCTTACCTGCTTCGCAACTATTCAGACGCCAGCCGCAGGGCGGTCTGGGAGGATATGCAGCAGGTGTTGACGGAATTAGGCCTGCCGATTCCCGAACACGGCCGCAAGTGAACAACAAGTAAGCGAAGATAGTCCGCTAAGGTTCCTGTAGTTGTAGCCAGTTTTCGGCAAGGACCTTCGCATCTTCCACATCAATATAGTCATCGCCCGGGTTGCTGATGTCGCAGGCCTGTTTGTACGCCGGATCGGCCGGCCCTGTCAGCCATGCCAATGCAAATGTTGCAAAGTCCACACCGTCCACACCACAACTGCAATCAAAGTCGCCAATCACACTGCACGGGCAAATCCGCTCATACGCACCCATATCAACGACAACATTGGCAATCCGCTCATTGCCCTCGTGGTCGGTAGGATTGGCAATTACAGCACTGTTATCGCCGGCGTCGATACAGGGTGAACCGGCCAACAGGTGCAGGTCACCGTAATTGTCATTGGCACTTTCATCGGCTGGTGTGCACGGGTCATCGCCCCAGCCGTCACCACCATC
>QNBT01000174.1 GCA_003644205.1 Planctomycetota bacterium
AATGACTGCCTGATACTAACAGCAGGGTGCGGCAAATATCGGATAAACGCCGCTGACTACGGCGATATTGACGGCATCCCGCGATTGATAGATACGGGCCAATGCAATGATTGTTACTCAGCCGTGAAAATCGCACTTGCCCTCGCCGAGGCGTTTGATTGCGGTGTGAACGACCTGCCGCTTTCACTCGTGGTATCGTGGTATGAGCAGAAAGCTGTGGCGATTCTGCTGACATTGTTGTACCTGGGGGTTGAGAACATTCGGCTGGGGCCGAGCCTGCCGGCCTTTATCACTCCAAATGTTCTGAATGTGCTGGTTGAGAAGTTCAAAATCAAGCCGATTGGAAATGTTGATGAGGATTTGGCCGAGATGCTGAAGTGACCGATGAGACTTGCTCTGTAAAAACCTTATAGAGGATGTAACAATGGCTATGTGAAACATAGTTAAAATTGATGAAGAAAAGTGTACCGGCTGCGGTCTGTGTGTCAATGCTTGCGCCGAAGGCGCTATAGAGATAATCGACGGCAAGGCAAAGCTGGTCAGTGAGATTTATTGTGACGGCCTGGGGGCGTGCCTGGGTGAGTGTCCTGAAGGTGCGATTACTATGGAGCAGCGAGAGGCAGCCGAGTTTGATGAAAATGCGACTCAAAAGCGTCTCGCCCAGGCACAAAAGACCCCGGTGCAAAGTAATTTCGTCTGTCCGGGCATGAAGCAGGCCGTGCTTAGAGACCGCTCCGAGACCGCCAAATCCCAGGGTGTCGAGGTGCCGTCACAGTTGTGCCAGTGGCCGGTGAAGCTTGCGCTCGTTTCGTCTAATGCACCATACTTTGCAAATGCGGATTTGCTGTTGGTCGCCGACTGTGTGCCGTTTGCAATGGGTGATTTTCACAATCGATTTCTGAAGGGTCATAGTATAGCCGCAGGCTGCCCGAAACTTGATGGCAGCAATTTTTATATCGAGAAGCTCACCCAAATATTAAAGGCCAATAAACTCAACAGCCTTAAAGTAATTCACATGGAGGTACCGTGTTGCAGCGGCTTAACGCACATAGCGCGCGAAGCCATTGCTGCCAGCGGCAGGGATATGCCTTTTGATGATGTTACCGTGGATTTGCGCGGCAGCATCATCACGACGGAAGTCGTCAACAACCTGAGTTGATCCTCATCAAATCGAGGCCCGCTGAGCCTCGGGAGACCTGAAAGGTTTTAAGGAAAGGTGACTGGTGGATAAGCACACGATTCAACTAAAAGAGGCCCTTGAGAAACTTTACGTCAAATACAATCGCAGGGAGTTGATACCGCCGGACCCGTTGCAGTTTGTTTATAACTATCACCGTAAGGCTGATATAGAAATTGTTGCGTTTCTGGCGTCTGCACTTGCTTACGGCAGAGTGGGGCAGATTGAAAAAAGTTTGACCGACCTCTTTGGGCGTATGGGTAACAGCCCCTTTGAGTATGCACAGAATTTTAATGCAGAAAAAAGAGAGAAACTGAAGAGTTTCAAGCATCGATTTACCACCGGCGATTGTCTGTCGGATTTGCTGGAATTATTACAACCTGTTTTGAGCAGGTTCGGCAGTATCGAAGAATTGTTTATGCAAGGCTATAGCTGTAGTGATAAAAATATTGTTCCGGCATTATCAAGATTTTGTGATTCGCTGACTGCTGCGCATAATGGCCGGACGCCCCGAAGCTTGAAATATTTGCTCGCTGCCCCTGCCGGGGGCAGTGCGTGTAAGAGGCTTAATCTCTTTCTCCGGTGGATGGTTCGGAACGATGAAGTGGATTTGGGATTGTGGAAGTCGGTCGATAAGGCTAAACTGATTGTGCCGATGGATATGCATATTTTCAAGGTGTCAAAAATGCTCGGTTTTTGCCGCCGAAAGAACATATCGCTTAAGACAGCGGTAGAAGTAACGAGTAGATTCGCAAAAATCGAGCCTAACGACCCTGTTAAGTATGATTTTGCTCTGTGCAGGATAGGGATGTCGCAAAACAGCGATGACCAAAATATGATTAAAAGTTGTATCGGCAATATATAATGGCTGAATTATTCGAGTTATTTTTGAAAGGTTTTTGGGGCACCTTAGCCGAGATGAGTCCCTATCTTTTGTTCGGTTTTTTTGTTGCGGGCCTGCTGTCTGTTTTCGTATCCCCCCAGCTTGTCGAAAGACACCTCGGTGGAAAGGGTATCTGGCCATTGGTTAAGGCATCGGCATTTGGAGTACCGCTGCCGTTGTGCTCATGCGGCGTCATCCCTGTCTCGATGTCCCTTCGAAAGCACGGTGCAAGCAAAGGCGCCGCTCTCGCTTTTTTGCTGTCAACCCCCCAAACCGGCGTTGACAGTATCCTTGTTACACTGAGCCTATTAGGACCTGTTTATGCAATCTTCAGACCCGTTGCCGCACTTATAACCGGCATGATAGGAGGCGGACTGGTGCAGTTGTCCGACCCGGAGCCTGCTGATGAATCTCAGCCGGCATGCACCGATGCCTGTTGCAGTGAAAAGAAGCAAAAGCCGAAGATTGTCAGAGCCTTACGGCACGGTTTTGTCACATTACCTCGTGACATCGGAAAAGCTATGCTAATCGGCCTGATTATCGCGGCTGTGATTTCCGCCGTCGTGCCGGACGATTTTTTTGCACCGTTTCTTGGCGGCGGGATATTAGCGATGATTATTATGATGGCCTTAGGCATACCGGTTTACGTTTGTGCTACCGCTTCGGTGCCGGTAGCGGCCGCCCTGATTGCCAAAGGTGTAAGCCCCGGAGTTGCGATGGTGTTTCTCATGACCGGCCCGGCTACAAACGCCGCGGCCTTTATGACTATATGGTCCGTACTTGGAAAGAAGACGGCAATAACATATATTATAACAGTCGCCGGCGCCGCTATTGCAGCGGGACTGCTCCTCGACCGGATTGTCCAGGGCATTGGAGCGGATATTGTATCCAAACCGGGCTGGATGTTGCCACCGGTCGTCAAATACATATCTGCGGTGCTGCTCCTGGCGGTGCTGACATTTGCAATTGTCCGCGAGAGGAAAACATCAGCAGGAAAAGATGAGCAGGATAGAACTTAAACAATCTATAACAAACTTTCCGGTGAAGCACTATAAACTGGTTACAGTTATCATGGTGCTGCTGACCCTTTCACTTGCCTCGCTAATACCGCTTATACGAGTAGATACTGATCCGGAGAACATGCTTTCGGAAGATGAGCCTGTGCGCCTCTTCCACAATCAGACCAAGGAGGAATTTTCTTTAAGCGACATCGTAGTTGTCGGCATCATAAACGAACACAATCCCAACGGCGTCTTCAACCCGGCATCATTAGAAAGAATCTATGAATTGACAGAATTTGCAAAGACACTTTCGTGGCCGGATGAAGAAAAACCAGATGAACAGATCGGAGTTATTGAAGTTGACTTGCTCGCCCCTTCTACAGTCGACCACATTGGTCAAGGTGGACCGGGAGTAGTGAAATTTGAATGGCTGATGGCAAGGCCACCGACCACAGATACCGAGGCGCTCGAAATAAAAGACAGGGCAATGTCGAATCCCCTGCTCAAAGGAACCCTTGTCTCCGAGGACGGAAAGGCAATATGCCTGTATCTGCCCCTGACAAGCAAGGATTTGAGCTATAAGGTTTACAGCAAGCTCAAGACAAAAATCGCCGAATTTGAGGGCGATGAAGAATATCACATAACCGGCCTGCCGGTTGCAGAGGATACATTCGGCGTTGAAATGTTTATCCAGATGGCCGTATCGGCGCCGTTGGCGATGGCGGTGATATTCATTCTCATGCTGCTTTTTTTCAGAAAGCTTGTCCTGGTTATCTCGCCCATGATTGTAGCTTTGGCGAGCGTGATATCAACAATGGGTCTTCTTATCGGCTTAGGCTATCCTGTGCACATCATGAGCTCGATGATACCGATTTTTCTTATGCCGATAGCGGTGGTAGATTCGGTGCACATTCCTTCGGAATTTTTCGACCGCTATACAGCTCAAAAAGGCAGAAAAGAAACGATACTTGAGGTAATGGGCAATCTGTTCAATCCTATGTTATATACTTCTCTGACATCGGCGGCAGGTTTCGCATCGCTCGCCCTTACGCCTATCCCGCCGGTGCAGGTATTTGGCATCTTTGTTGCGATAGGTATCATGATTGCATGGGTGTGTACGATAACTTTCGTGCCTGCCTATGTGATGATGATAAAGGAAGAGTCTCTGCTGAACTTCGGTTCAGCTTCTGCCCACAAGCAAAGGCAAAGCCGTCTGAGTAACCTGTTGGCCATAGCAGGTCGGTTCACCTATGCCGGCGCAAAGCCCATCCTCGCAATAATAGTAGTCGTAACGGCTGTTGCTGTTTATGGTATCACGCGGATTCAGATTAACGACAATCCGGTAAAGTGGTTTTCCAAGAGCCATCCTATTCGCCGGGCGGACATCGAACTGAATAAGCATTTCGGCGGTACATACATGGCTTATCTGGTTTTCGAAGGTGCCGAGGCGGAGCCAAAGGTCGAACACGAGTATCTCGACAGTCTGCGCAAGCGCTGGCTCAGCCAGGGTCTGGAGATAAAAGCGGACTATTCCGATGCACCTGATTTAACCGCTGAGGTGGAAAAGTTACTCCTGACTAAGGCATCTGCGGACAAAACCCGCAGGCGGTTTCTGGATGATTTTGCCGTACTTGCCCAACAAAAGTCAAATGAGGCAGAAAATGTCGACCGAATCGATGAGGCCGACGCATGGTACGAAGTTGCCGGCTTCTTCGAGGCCGAAATTGAGCGTTTGAAACTATTTAAGCAACCGCAGATCCTCGAATATATCAGCCGATTGCAAAAGCACCTCGAAAGTACCGGCGTTGTGGGCAAAAGCAATTCTGTGGCTGATGTGGTAAAAAAGGTCTATCAGGAGCTGACAGATGGCAGTGAAAGAAATTTTAAGATTCCGGATACCTCCGCTGCCATTGCTCAGTGTCTGTTTCAGTTTCAAAGCAGCCATAATCCGGACGACCTGTGGCATCTGGTTACGTATGATTATATGAAAGCCAATATATGGATTCAACTGACCAGCGGTGATAATAAGGACATGGAAAATGTTGTCAAGGCCGTGGACAATTTTTTTACTGCGAATCCGCCGCCGACCGCGCTCAAGCACAATTGGGCCGGGCTAACCTATATAAATATAGTCTGGCAGAACAAGATGGTTTCAGGAATGCTGCATTCGTTTCTGGGCAGCTTTATCATCGTCTTCATTATGATGG
>QNBT01000175.1 GCA_003644205.1 Planctomycetota bacterium
ATTAGATATTTTTGTCATAATATAGTAGCTATTGTAGTTAGCATAAATTATTGCTTATTCAAGGGTTAAGTTTAACCTCGAAGTGCAATTTAGGGTAGATGTGTGTTTTTATACTGAACGTGATAAATGTCTATTAATAAGGAGTGTTTGAAATGTCAAAAATGAATCGACGCAAGTTTCTAAAACATTCAATAGCCGCCGGCTCTGCCGTTGCCATAGGCGGTATTGCCAGTTGCAGTGAGCAGACTGTAGCTGCCCCTACCCAGGTTGTTGCCGCCGGTACCGGCAAGGTTATAGGCGCCAATAATCGGCTGCGTATCGCCGTAGCTGGTCTGCATGGTCGCGGCAAAAGTCACATCAAGGGTTGGCTGAAAGAGAAAAATGTTGAAATCGCATATCTGATTGATCCCGATGCGACTGTACTTGAAGACAGTATGAGGAGCCTTAAAGGCAAGGTTGAAGGCAAATTTAACTGCAAGGGTATAGCTGATATCCGCGAAGCCCTCGACGACAAGAATCTGGACGCGATTTCCATCGCTGCGCCAAATCACTGGCATTCGTTGATGACCATTTGGGCCGCCCAGGCCGGTAAACATGTGTACGTGGAAAAACCCATGAGCCATGACATCAGAGAAGGTCGCATTGCTGTAGCTGCTCAGAAGAAATATGGTGTTGTAGTTCAGCATGGAACCCAGAGACGCAGTGATGCAAAGATCGCCGGCCTGACGCAACTCATCAAGGACCGTAAGTTCGGCAAGTTGAAAATATCCTATGGGTACTGCTGCAAACCACGTCAAGGGATTGGTTTCAAGATACCTTCTCCCCCTCCCAATAATCTGGACTGGAACCTCTGGCGCGGGCCGGCTATCATCGACCAATACCACGGAAATTACGTACACTATAACTGGCACTGGTTCTGGGAGAGCGGCAACGGAGACATGAATAACCAGGGTACACACCAGCTCGATGTTGCCAACTGGGCATTGGACGAAGGTATGACACATCCGATCCGTGTCATGGCACTTGGCGGACGTTTCCTTTGGGACGACCAGGGTGAGACACCAAACACGATGTTTGCTATTGCAGAATACCCTAATGGGCAACAGGTGATGTTCAATGTTCGCAATGTTAATTATAGCGGGTATGTCCGTCAGGTTGAAAATGAGTACTATTTCGAGGATGGAGGCAAGATCATCAGGAATCAATACTACCCCAAAGGCAGCGATAAGGGCGAAAAGATAGATATTCCGGATGGCAAAGTTACTGAAGGCGGTTGCTGGGGCAGCTTTATAGCCGCTTGCCGTGCCGGTGATCCAAAGATGGCTAACGGTAATGTTATGGATGCGCATAAGGGATGCGTTATGGGCCACCTTATGAACAACTCATATCGTCTTGGCCGACCTGTGCCTTTTGGTGAGACTGCGGAGCTTTTGAGTGATAACCCAGATGCTGTTGAGCATTTCGAAAAACTCCATGCCATCATGAGAGATGGTGTTGGCCTTGAAGATCACGACTTCAGCTTCACTGTCGGGCCATGGCTGACCTTCGATCCTAAGACCGAACGGCACACTGGCGAGTATGCCAAGGAGGCCAATGAGCTCTTGAAGAATTGCAATCGCACCGGGTTCGAAGTGCCTGATATCAAGGACGTATAGCTCTGTCCTGTGATTTTATCCGGTGTAAGATTTAACTTGAAATGGAGAATCTGATTTAGAAGGGAGCGTATAATGTTGAGAAAGATTTTGCTTACGATAACGTTGATTGCTTCGGTGCTTATGTTGAGTTCTTGTACTAAGACTGAACCGGCAGGTAAGTTCACCGGAGCCAAAGGTGAGGTTAAGCTCATAACCCTCGACCCGGGTCATTTTCACGCCGCGTTGATACAGAAGATTATGTATGACCAGGTGTCGCCGACTGTTCATGTCTATGCACCCGACGGTCCTGATGTCGCCGACCACCTTAAGCGTATCGAAGGCTTCAATATACGTTCAGAGAACCCCACCAGTTGGAAAGAGGTTGTTTACACCGGTGACGATTTCTTAGAGAAGATGATAGAGGAAAAACCCGGCAACGTTGTTGTCATCTCCGGAAATAACAAGAAGAAAACACAATATATAAAAGCCTGCGTCGATGCCGGGCTCAACGTTCTGGCAGATAAGCCGATGTGTATTACACCGGAGGATTTCACTCTGTTAAAGGAAGCGTTTGTTTCAGCAAAGAAGAACGGCGTTTTTATCTATGATATCATGACGGAACGCTCGTCAATAACGACAATCCTCCAGAAGGAACTGTCCCTTGATAGGAGTGTATTCGGTGATCTGCAGGTTGGTTCGGTTGACGAACCGGCGGTTATCAGTGAGAGCGTTCACCACTTTTTCAAATACGTAGCGGGCAATCCTATTAAGAGGCCTGATTGGTATTTTGATACAACGCAGCAGGGCGAAGGCATCGTCGATGTTACTGTGCATCTTGTTGACCTGATCATGTGGGCTGCTTTTCCGGATAAGATTATCGATTACACGAAGGATATCGAAATTTTAGAAGCAAAACGCTGGCCGACATTAATCAAGCTTGAGCAGTACAAAAAGGTTACCCATCTTAACGAACTGGAGGCGTTTCCTGATTTCCTGAAGAGCAGCGTCAATGATGATGGTGTTTTAGAGTGTTACAGCAACGGTTCTATCACTTACAAACTCAACGGTATCGTTGCTCAGGTGAAGGTGGAGTGGAGATACCAGGCACCTGAGGGGGCGAAGGATACGCATTTCGCCCTGATGCGGGGCAGTAAGTGTGACCTCGTGATTCGCCAGGGCAAAGAGCAGAACTTTAAGCCCGAATTGTACGTCGAAGCCGCCAAGGGACAGGATGCCGGTGAATTGGAGACAGCGTTAAAGAAAGCGGTCGCTGGTTTGCAGGGCAAGTGGGCCGGCGTGGCAGTTGTCAAGGAAGGCGACGGTTGGCATGTTACGGTTCCTGATAAGTACCGGATTGGGCATGAGGCGCATTTCGGCCAGGTAACCGAAAGATTTCTGCAATATCTTGTCGACGGCAAACTGCCTCAGTGGGAAGTTCCCAATATGATAGCGAAATACTATACGACAACGACTGCGTTGCAGATGGCAGCAAAAAAATAGGATTTAACATTATGAAAACTATTTGGATGTTTGGTTTGGTGAGTGTTTTTATACTTTGTAACGCCGGCTGCAGCGAAGTGATGCGAGTAAAACTGGAATCTGTACCGAAAGTGGAATTTGTCGAAGGTGAGGACAAAATCGATGTTGTGATAGGCGGTGAAGTTTTTACGAGTTATATGTATGGCGGCGAGTTGACCAAGCCGGTGCTGTATCCGGTTAAGACGCCGTCAGGTATCAAGGTCAATCGCGGTTTTCCTTTCGAGAAGATCGAAGGCGAAGCGACGGACCATCATCACCATGTGGGGATTTTCTTTGCCTATGATGAGGTCAACGAAGACGGGTTCTGGAACAATAAAACATCTCTGCCTCAAATTCAGCACCTAAAGGTTACCAGGAAGAAAGGTGGCCGGGGCAAAGGTGAGCTTTTCACTGTTATGCAATGGGTCGGCAAGAGCGGAGAGGTGCTTCTGAAAGAGACACGTAAAATGGTATTTACAGCGGGTGAGAACCAATATGCTATTGATTTTAGTATTGACCTGACGGCTCAGGATGAAAAGGTTGTCTTCGGCGATACAAAGGAAGGGTTGTTCGCTATCCGCGTGGCTCAATGGCTTCGTGAAAAGGACGCCACCGGCCATTACTTCAGCTCTAACGGCGATGAAACTGCGAGCAATATATGGGGCAAACGCGCTAATTGGGTTGCGTTGGAAGGCAACAAGGACGGCAAAGAGGTCGGTATTGCGATATTGAACTATCCTCCAAGTACTAATTATCCGACTTACTGGCATGCCCGCGACTACGGTCTATTTGCAGCAAATCCTTTGGGGCAAAAGGTCTTTCAGGAAAGTCTAAAGGTCGATAACCCGCAAGCATTTGCGTTGACACTTGAGCCGGGCGAAAGTGCACATTTCAATTTCCTGATTGTCATATACGATGGTAAAAGAACCGCTGAGCAATTAGACAAGTTGTTCGCAGCATTTGAGTAAACACTGGATAGAATTATAATTATTCCGAAAAAAGAGGTCTGATAATGGGAGGTATGATAATGGACAGTCAAACCCGCCGCGATTTCCTTAAAGCTTCTGCAATCCTTACAGCCGGTACGACCGTTCTGAGTGGGGGTTGCTTTGCACCCAGCAGCAAATCGGTCGATACGGCTCCGCATGTACCAGGCGATAAAATGAAGTTAGGGCTGGTTACGTATCAGTGGGGAAAAGACTGGGATCTACCCACACTGATAGCCAACTGCGAAAAGACAGGCTACAAAGGCGTGGAACTTAGAGTCGATCACGCGCATAAGGTTTCCGACAAGCTAACCGCCGAAGAGCGTAAAGCCGTCAAAAGGAGATTTGCCAAGAGCAAGATAGTCCTTGTCGGCATGGGCTGCAACTGGCAATTCCACGATACAGAACCTTCTAAGCTCGCCGCTAACATCGAAGGCGCCAAGGCCTACGTCAAGCTAAGCTACGACTGCGGCGGCAGCGGCGTCAAGGTAAAGCCCAACAAGTTGCCCAAGGGCGTCAGCGTCGCCAAAACCTGCGAGCAGATAGGCAACGCCCTGAATGTTGTGGGCAAGTACGCCGCCAAGTATAAGCAGGAGATTCGCGTGGAAGTGCACGGCGGCGGCACGAGCGATTTGCCGGTGATGAAGCAGATTTTCGATCATGTCACGGAGCCAAATGTTGGTATCTGCTGGAACTGCAACAGCCAGGACCTCGACGGAAAGGGCCTGGAGTACAACTTCAACCTGGTCAAGAAACGTTTCGCTACCACGGCGCACGTACGCGAGTTTAATATCGGCGACTATCCATACCAGAAGCTTATCGATTTGTTCGTGGCGATGGATTACAAGGGCTGGATACTGCTCGAAGCCCGGACAAAACCCAAGGACCGGATCGCTGCGTTGATTGAGCAGCGGCAGGTCTACGAAAAAATGGTCAAGAACGCACAGGCAAAACTGAATTTACAACTCTAATTTAACTTTGCTTTTATCAAAGCCAACTAACCTGAATAAAAAAAGATCATGCGTCTAAAATAATTAAACAAAGAGGCAGGTGAGACGATAATAGAATCAGAACTTACTGCTATGCACAGAGAAACTGCAATTGTCGTAACCGATACGTTTGG
>QNBT01000176.1 GCA_003644205.1 Planctomycetota bacterium
ACCTCGATGTCGCCGAACCTTGCGCTTCCGACCGGCCTGAGCGCAGAAGTTACCGTGCCTTTATCACCTATACCGACACCTTGCCGGGTGCCCGTCGGTGGTACCGTCATAGGCATCCTTAATTTTGTTTCCTTGCCCGTCGTAGCCGGCACCAGCATCAGACCGCTGAGAAATTCAATTTTCGGCAGATACTTACCTAATAACCACGCTACGATCAGAAAACCTATAAAGCCCCCCACAAGTTCTATAATACCATCTGTCAAAAGGGCCCAGTCGAATTCCGTGTGCGGCCAGGGCAATCTGTCCGGGGGGTTCTTGATGAGCATTCCAAACACGCCAAGCATAATACACAATATGCCGGTCAAGCCTGCTATGCCAAAGCCGGGAATAGCAAAAATCTCGATAACTAATAAAATTACACCAACAACAAAAACGGCAATCTCTACCCAGTTCGCCATTCCGACAAGAAACTTACTCCCTACGATAATAACAACACAAATAAGCGCCACCAGCCCCGGCAGCCCTAATCCCGGTGTATTAAACTCCACATAAACGCCCAACATGGCCAACATAACGAGCACAGCCATTACCGCGGGTGAGTTAATCCAGCGGACCATCTCCTCAGACCAGTTTGTTTTGAAAACAAGCGGCTCGGTCGGAAATGCAACCCCATCCCGCTGGGCCAGAAAGTCAAGCACACCCTGCAGGTCTTTGACTTCGGCTCTTGATACGCCGTATTTTGTTGCATCCGAAGCCGTCAGAGTCAGTAATTCATCGTCCTTTACAACGACCTCTTTATTCTCAAGGTCGTATTTTGCCTCGTCTTTCGGCAGGTCTTTGGTCTCGAAGAATTCATCTTCGCCCGTATCGAGATTTTTCACACGATAAATTTCCAACTGGCGGCTAACCATTGATTTCAATAGTGCCTCCGGGTATCCGTTGGCCTGTGCGGCGTTGACGAAGGCGGCCCGAGTAAAGCTCTCGACCTTTTCCCGCTCCACCCCTTCAAGCTTACCGCCCAAAACTATCGGTGCGCAGTCGCCTATGGTGGTCTTTTCCTTCATTATGACATCTTCACAGGCAACACTAATCATGGCGCCGGCCGATATGGCCTTTTTGCTGACATAAGCGACTGTATGAACTTCAGGATTCACTTCGTGCAGGAAGTAACTTGATATACTGTCTGCTGCGTAAAGGTCGCCCCCGAATGTATCAATCTCGTAGATAAGATATGCGGCCTTTTGGGCTATAGCTTCGTCCGTTCGCCGCTTTATAGACTCATAAAGCCCCCGATCAATCATCTTCTTGCAAGGGATTACCGCTGCGATGTGTTCTCTGGCAGGTACTTCGACGATGCTGTAAACCCCCTCGTCCTGCGCCTCTGCAAATCCAACGATACCCCCTACGGCCCACAATATGGTCAAAAAGGCCAATAACACGACCGGTGCGAAAACGCTAAGCTTGTAAGGATGGGTATTCATATCTCAAATTCTATCTGTTGGCTTCAATAGTAACAAGCATAAATTTGTCTCTAATCGCTTGTTATCGCTTTATATTCGCCACTCAGCGAGCTTATGTCTATTCCGGCCCATTGTACCCCCCCGATAACAGATTGAGCGATGTTGGTCAGATGGTCGCCTATCTTTTCAAGATTATCGACCAAATCGATGAAAATCAGCCCCGCCTGGGCGGTGCACGTGCCATCGGTCATGCGCTGGACATGGCTGCGACGACGGCCCACCTGCATCCTGTTAAGCTTCTTTTCACTGGCTAAAGCTGCGTGAGCAGCCTGGACGTCGCTATCTTTCAAGGCGGTGATGATGCCTTCAAACATGTGGTATACTTCGTCAATCATCTCTTTTGACTCCGCCTTTGCATTGTCGCTGAAGCTGACTTTGTGCCCGATTTTTCGCTCCGCTATTTCTGTGATATTGACGGCATGGTCTCCGACGCGCTCAAGGTCGTTGACCATGTGCAGGAGTACCGGCAGTTCGATAGACACTTCGTTGCTCAACTGCCTTTGGGACAACAGAACCAGGTACGAGGTTATGTGAAACTGAAACTCGTCGATGACGTCCTCAGTCCGCATGGCTTTGTCGAGGCTTTTCATATCATCGTTAGTAAACCCCTCAGTAGCCTGAGCAACGGCGTCTTGCGCCCTTTCAGCCATTCGTATGATTTCCTTCTTTGCCTGCTGCAGGGCTATGACAGGTGTGTTAAGCAGCCTCTCCTCAAGGACGACGGGTTTCTGGCCGGCTTCATCTTCTCGCAGGGGTATGAGTTTGAGCACCAGCACTTCAAGCCATTTGATAATCGGCAGGAAAATCACGGTGTTAAAGATATTGAACAAGCTGTGGGCAACGGCCATGTGAAGCATTATTGTGGTTTGAGACAGCTCGGCCGGCGTAGTCCACAAAACGATTTTGACAAATATCCCGGACCAGGTCAGTGGCAGGATGTAACAAACACCTAAGACATTGAATATGGTGTGTCCGCGCGCTACCCGCTTGGCATTGCGTGATGTTTGAAGAGCGGCAATCTCAGCGGTTATTGTCGTGCCGATGTTGTCGCCCAAAATAAACGGTATCACAACGGCTAACACTACATTCCAATCGGTGCCGAAAGCACCGCTAAAGGCTAACATTTGTATCATGGCAATAGTCGCCGAACTGCTCTGCAGAAGCATCGTTAGTACCGCCCCTGCAAGAACAGCCAATATGGGATTCTGACCAAGCCAAATCAGTGCTTCCTGAACCCTTACACTGTCATGGAGAGGGGCAAAGGCGTCCTTCATAAATGCAATGCCGACGAACAAAAGCCCGAAACCCAGTATAATCTGGCCGACGTTTCGCTTCTGCTGAGTTTTGCCAATGGCCTGCATTAAGAAACCAACCGCTATCGCCGGCAGCGCGTATGCAGTTATCTTAAACACCCCCAAGCCCGAAACCAACCAGGCTGTAAAGGTCGTTCCGATATTGGCGCCGAGCACTACACAAAGGGCCTGCCTCAGAGTCAACAGGCCTGCATTTACGAAGCCGACAATCATGACGGTAGTTGCGGAGCTTGACTGGATGAGACAGGTTACCAGTGCACCAATAAGGACAGCAACAACGCGTTGCCTGGTCAGGGATTCCAGGAGGCTTCTGAGTTTCTGGCCGGCGACCTTCTTGAGACCGTCGGACATCAGCCTCATGCCGTACAGAAACAGGCCCAACCCCCCTACTGTCTTGAAGACCATATCTATAGCCATAGAACTCCCTTAAAAACGCACAAAACGGAAACTGCTGTCATGACGCGGTTGTTTATACAGGTTTTGCCGACCAAGTCAAGCTCGTTTTCGGCCTTTTAACAAATTTGCTCTTAGCCGTCGGCCAATTTGCAAAGTATCTCGATTCCCTGTGCGATTTTCTCGTCTGTTGTGGCATAGCTTATCCTAAAATGTGTATCCTTCTCGCTGAAGACGCAGCCGGGAATAACAAGCACGTTGTTAGCAATTGCCTTTTCGACAAATTCGGTTGCCGATTTTGCCCACTGAGGTGCTTTGACGAACGCATAGAACGCCCCGCCGGGCTTGACGATTTCAAACTTATCTTTAAGCCCGTTATAAATCATGTCCCTTTTTTTCTTATACGCGGCTATATAATCGCTCATATCGCGGTCCAAAGCGGCTATCGCGGCCTTTTGAAACGGCATGGGAGCACAAACAAACGTATATTGCTGAATCTTGGTCATCTCCTCGATTACATCCTTGACAGCCTTGGTTCCCGCAGCATATCCCATTCGCCAGCCGGTCATAGCATGGCTTTTGCTAAAACCCTTCAGCAGTAGCGTCTTATCGTAATAATTGGCAATGCTTGGACACGGGCCGTTGTAGCAGAACTTTTCGTATATCTCGTCGCTCATGACCAGGATATCTTTTTGCCGGGCAACTTGAGCGATTGCCTCAACATCCTGCTCGGTGCACACCGTCCCTGTGGGATTGGCCGGCGAATTAAGGATTATCATTTTCGTTCTTTCGTTTACGGCATCGGCTATGCCCTCAACCGGCAGCCTAAAATCGGGGTAACTGTCCACGAAAACACATTTGCCCCCTATCATATTGAGCACATGCTTATACATTACGAAATAGGGGTCTGCTATTATTACCTCATCACCTGGGTTCACCACTGCTAAAAACGCCAAAAGCAACCCCCCGCTCACTCCGCTTGTTATCAGCACTGATGGATTTTCCCATCCATAGTCGGCCTTGACCTGCTCGGTAATCTTGTTCAGCAGTGCCTCGTCGCCGATGGTCTGCGAGTATTTATTATGACCTTGTTCAATGGCCCCGATTGCGGCGGTTTTTACTTCAACTGGTACGTCAAAATCAGGCTGGCCTATGGAAAAATTGACGGGGTCTTTCAGGGATGCAGCTAAAGCAAAAACCTTTCGTATTCCGCTTGAATCAATCAAGCTCGTTCTATCGGCAAGAATCTTTTTCATTAAGAATCCCATTATTTTTGTGCAGCTTACTGTTTAAGCCGGGCGCAAAGAACATGCCGCCCTGCCCGCAGCTCCAGACATAATAGCCAAGGCGGCATTATGCACATAAAATCCTTTTTCAGGACTCCGATTTGGGCTGTGGAGTTTCTTCCTGTTGGGCTTCGGTCTTGGCCGGCTCCGCAGATTTTCTGCCGCTGTGACTCTTGCGGTGGGCGACCTTGGGCAGCCCCGTTACAGCATCCCCCTCAGCCCAGCGGTCTTCGCCTTTAAGATTCTCTATACGCTCAGCCCGCGAAAGCACATTGCGGTGCCGGCTCAGAGCGCCTTTAACTTTCAGTGAACGATCTACAGACATCTGATATTTCTCCTTCTAATCACCGTATTTTCATTCCATACGCATCCTGGAAGAGGTTCGGGGCGAAGCTCTCATAGCCCTGCGGCGCCTCATAATTTGCCCCCACCTGCTTAATTCTCTCAAGAGCATAATATCCATCAGTACCGTCTCTTCTCGGGCTCTGAAATTTGTTTTTTGTGACGAGAAAATAATAGTAGCCTTTTTCCTGAATCTCGGTTTCTATCCCGTTTTTGTCAAAATATTCTTTCACTGGAACGAGGTCTTCACCTCGTTTGTACGTTGCAATCACAATCACATGGTCCCCTGCCGGCTTGGCCGACTCTTCTTCAGCAACAGAGCCGAATGCAGCCGACACTTCAGGCGTTACTGCGGCTTCAGG
>QNBT01000177.1 GCA_003644205.1 Planctomycetota bacterium
TAGTTGGTCATATCATTTAGTATGACCAGCACGTGCATATCCAGCTCAAAGGCGAGATATTCAGCCGCGGTCAGCGCGACTCTCGGCGTCGCGATCCGCTCAATTGCGGGGTCATCGGCAAGATTCACAAAAAGCACCGCCCGCTCGATTGCGCCGGAATTTGTCAGGTCGTCGATAAAAAACTGTGCCGCCTCGAAGGTAATCCCCATAGCGGCAAAGACCACTGCAAATTCCTCGCCTTTACCGCGGACGGTTGCCTGCCTGGCCAACTGCGCGGTTATATCATCATGCGGCAGGCCGGAACCGGAGAATATCGGCAGCTTCTGCCCGCGGACCAACGGATTGAGACCGTCAATCGTGGAGATGCCCGTCTGGATAAACTCGTTCGGAAAGTCTCTTGCGTAAGGATTTATGGGATTGCCGTTGATGTTCATTTTTTGCTTCGGCAAAATCGGCGGGCCGTCGTCTTTAGGCTCGCCGATACCGCTAAAGACCCGCCCTAAGATATCGGGCGAAACCGCCAGTTCCATCGGCTTGCCGAGAAAGCGAACGGTACTTTTGTCAACGTTGATACCCTCGGTGCCCTCGAAGACCTGTACCAGGACCTTGTCTTTTTCGACCTGTAATATCTGCCCGTGCCGCACCGAGCCGTCCGCGATTTCGATATCGACAATGTGGCCGAACTTGGCCTGGTCAACCGACTCGACCAGCATCAAAGGCCCGTAAATCTCGGCAACTGTTTGATACTCCTTCAGCATTTCAAGCTCCTAACTTCGTATCGCGTAATCGTATTGCGTATTGCGTTAGAGTTTTTTTATCGAATTTGTAATCATCCGACAAATACGGTCTAACCTTTCAAGCAACACAGATTCCTTGTCCTGCGGTATATACTACAACCTACAACTCGTTCGCTATTGTTTGCAATTGTTTCATCTGCTCATCCACGGTCTTGCGTATCTGCGCTATAATTTCGCGCTGCTCTTCGGCAATGTATTTTGCCCGTGCAATATCCTCGCGCACTTTCAGGCCGAATATGTCGGCGGCATCGACACCGCCCTCGATTGCTGCCAGACCTTGCTTGTGAAAGTGTAAAATCGCCGCCATCATGTCAAACTGCTTGTCGATTGTGCTGTACGTATCGACTTTGTGGAAGGCATTTTGATGGAGAAAATCCTCCCTGATGCTCCTGGCCGTTTCGAGGGTCATCCTGTCCTTCGCTGATATCGCCTCGGCACCGACTAATCGCACAATCTCAATCAGCTCGGCTTCCTCTTCCAGAAGACTCATGGCCTCCTGCACCATCGAAGCCATTTTGGTGCCTTTATCCTTGTCCTCGAAACATCCCGAAAGGTACTGCTTATAGAACGAATAGCTCGTCAGCCAGTCAATCGCCGGAAAGTGCCTCTGCTCGGCTAACCTGCCGATGAGCGACCAGAAAACCTTCACAACGTGCAACGTCGCCTGGACGACCGAGTCGGATAAATCGCCACCCGGCGGACTGACCGCACCGATAACCGACAGCGCTCCCTCCCGCTCCGGCGTACCTATACAAACGACCCTGCCGGCCCGCTCGTAGAATGATGCGATTCTGGCGGCAAGGTAGGCCGGATACCCCTCTTCGGCGGGCATCTCCTCTAAGCGAGTGGATATCTCACGCATCGCCTCGGCCCATCGGCTCGTACTGTCGGCCATCAGCGCAACAGAATACCCCATATCACGGAAATACTCAGCGATGGTGATACCCGTATATACGGATGCCTCTCTGGCGGCCACGGGCATGTCGGATGTGTTGGCGAACAGGACAACCCGCTTCATCAACGGCTCCCCGCTGCGTGGGTCCTTCAGCTCCGGAAACTCCATCAGCACGTCCGTCATCTCGTTTCCGCGCTCGCCGCAGCCGACATAAACTACGATGTCCGCCTCAATCCACTTGGCTAACTGATGTTGAACAACAGTCTTTCCCGTCCCAAATGGCCCCGGCACACATGCGGTGCCGCCCTTTGCGATCGGGAAGAAGGCGTCAATAACGCGCTGGCCGGTTACGAGAACTTCTTTCGGCGCAAGCCGCCTGTTGACACTCCTTGGCCTGCGAACGGGCCAGGTCTGCATCAGCTTCAAGTCGCACCTATTGCCTTCTTCATTCACAAGGGCGCCTATCGGTTCTTCGACCGTGAAATCCCCTTCAGCCAATCCTTCGACGGTCCCGCTCAGGCCCGGGGGCACCATTATCTTGTGCAGGACCAGAACGGTCTCGGCAACGGCACCAATAACATCTCCCTGCGATACTTTGGTTCCGTTTTCGACGGTCGGGGCAAAGTGCCACTTTGTGTCCCTGTTCAAGCCGGGGGCCGTGCTTCCGCGCAAGATGTGGTCGCCCTGAAGGGTGCGCAACTGGTCGATGGGCCTTTGGATACCGTCGTAGATGCTCGAAATAAGACCCGGACCCAGTTCTACGCTCAGCGGCGCACCGGTATTTACGACCTCTTCACCCGGGCCGATGCCGACCGTATCTTCATATACCTGGATACTCGCCAGGTCGCCGTGCAGCTCAACGATTTCGCCGATGAGGTTTTCGCCGCCCACGCGAACCACGTCGTACATCCTTGCCCCTGTCATCCCCTCGGCAACGACAACGGGGCCGGCCACTTTGATTATTTTTCCGCTTTTCAATTCACTCATCTCAAAAGACCTTCATCCTGTCATTCACTATGTGACCATTCAGTTTTATCTACGAACTACGAACTACCAACTAATCCGCAAGAATGTTTATTCCCGTTGCCATCTTCAAAAGCTTGCCTAATGTCTCGGTTGCATAGCCCGCCGGTTCCGTGGTAAAGGGCACGACAACAACACAGGGCGTAGCTTTCTTCTGTGTTTCCTCTAAGACACCGGCTGCGAACTCCGCAACGTTCTCGGTTGTAACAATGAGAGCGTATTTGCGTTTCACTATCTCGCCGGCCATCTCGGCAATGTCTCCGGCCTCCGGCTCCACGGCGAATGTGTCCAGGCCAAGTGCCGCAAACGGCATCACAAAATCAGCATCGCCCAAAACTGCCGCCTTGCCTTCCATTACACACCCTTTGCCAATTACTAATTATCCAACTCCATTCTCGCCTAATCGGTCGAGAATAAACTTTGTATCCATCTGGTTCTTTTTACAGGTCAGCACCATTCGTACCGTTCTGATTTCGTTTTCCTTCATCATCAGGTAAGCAATAACCGGCTGAGGCCCGGCGGTGATGACCCTCGTCGTTTTCAAGAAGCCCATCAAGTGGTCTTCGCAACCCTTTTCGAGTTGGAGGAACGACTGCTCGGCCGCCAGATAGCTAACTCCAGCCTCCACAACGCCATAGTATGGAGTAGTATAAAACAGTGTCGCCAGCGCCTCGTATCCGACGTCGAGACCGTGAATAAAGCGGTCGATTTCGACAAATCCGCCCGATATAAACAAATTCCTCTCATCGCGCTCGGCCATTTTAAGCCGCAGGAGCGTGCGAATGTTCGTCAAATCTATCTGGGTCCTGAAAAGCGACAACAGAAAAACGCTGCCGAGACGAGCAGCCGCTTTAAGCTTGTATGCCGAGAATACCTTGTCGATGCCGTAGTCAATCCGGCGGATGTCCTTGTTCTGGTAATACCCTAAGATGGCCTCCTCAACGGCTTGTTGCAAATAATCAGGAAACCTTTCACGGTCTTCCTGCTCGAATATCTCCTCAAACTGCTCGGCGCCGATACTCCCGGCGTCGCTGTAGTCGGTGCCTATGGGCCTTTCCGTTACAACTCGTCTGACGGCAAAACGCATATTCGTAAAATCCTCACGAGCCCTGAGAATCTCGACTAATTCATCATCCAGCATCAAATCGACAAACAATTCGCGGACAGCCGAGCGCCTCTCAAGAAGCATCTTTTCCGCCGCCCCGAGGCTTTGCGGCCCTGAGGTCATGGCATATTCGGTCCCGCTTAACAATTCAATGGCCGAGGCAAAGTCCGCCGCATCGGCCATATTAAGAAACACACTTCTTGAAAGCATCCAAGTTTCAAGCGCACGCACCTGTGCCGTCGCCCATGTATATCGCCAGTCCTCGTCGCCGATGGGCGGATACCGATAAAAATCTATAATGTCTTGTTCCTCTACCAAATCCATTCTGCTAATCACTCACCAGATTACCATTCATCGATTACAAACGACCGTTAAAGAACAATTAAACAGCATCGCGAAGCGATTCCACGGTTTTTCGCTTTGCACTTTACGTTTTCCCGGCTATTCAGCGAACAACTCCTCTGCTAATTCTATCTCGAATTTATCTCTTGCCGCCGCTAAGAGGACCTCGATACTTGCATTAACGCAAATCTTGCCGCGCCTGAGGATAAACCCGCCGTCAATATCAATCCGGTCCTCGGCCAATTGCAGATTTCCTTTATATCCCGGGCCGAGCTTGCGATTGATTTGCTTTATCAGTGAGTGGTCGATTCGCTTCTCATCGGACCCGATAAGGACCTCCTCATCACCGCTTTCGACGGCTTTTGTTACCAGAGACGTTATAAAGGTCTCATATTCTTTATCCGAAAGCTCCTTTATCCGATGCCGCACCTTTTCAAACACCTCATCAAGCAGCGCAACCTTCGCAGCCAGATACTCCTTTTTGATTTCCATGTTGGCAGCAGCCAACATGCGGGCCTTTTTCTCTTCGAACTCTTGAGCCGCAAGCTTCTCGGTCTGCTTGCCATATTCGGCAAGCTCGGTTTCCAGTTGGGCCTCGGCCGCGGTCGCCTTTTCTTGGGCTTCGGCCTTTACCTTGTCTGCCTGCGTGCGCGCCTCAGACAATATCCTTTCCACTACTTGTTCTGCATCCATCTTGTCGACCTATTCACTCTTAACAGGCTTATACAGATTACATTCACATGCCACGGGCTAAGCTACATCACTGGCGGAAAGATCCCGCCTTTCAGCAGAATAAACATCGTTACCAAAAGACCGAGCACTGCGTACACCTCGACCATAACCGCGTACACTACTCCGGCCTTAAATGCCATTTCCGGCCTCTTGGCGGTCATCAATATGCCCGCAGCACATACTTTTCCCTGGTGAATTGCGCTGAGCATACCCGCAAAGGCAATCGGCAGACATGCCGCCAGTATCGAAAGCCCCATCTTGAAGCTCACTACCGTTACCTCCGCCGCATCGAAGAAGTGCAGGTTCAGCATTACAAGA
>QNBT01000178.1 GCA_003644205.1 Planctomycetota bacterium
AAAAGGGTAGCGGCCTCCTGTCGAAGCGATTCAGCCTTTATAGGTCGTTTCTATAAGGCCTCGTTTCAGCGGGTCGTCAAAATATTCATTAAGCTGGTCTTTGACCTGCCTCGAATATTGCCCATCGATACCGAGAGGGCTTTTCAAATTGAGCCATACCCGCAGAATCCGCTCTGCATACTTTTCAACCCAGTCCTGTTTTTTTGTATCGACTGTGGACATATTGCATATCCTTTTCATAACCAACTCAACAATGCATTACATCGGTGCCTGGTAGGGACGACTTTAGCCCAACCTCCGAAATGTGGACATTTGAGGTCCGGCTTTTGGTTGTCTCTTTACGCACAATACAGGACCTTAAAAGAGACATTTTGTGTCAAATAATGAAGTGGATTCAGGGTTTCGCATGAATAACACCGAATCGATGAGCCAGTTCAACCTTGACAGGGTATGCAAAACTCTTATCATTCCTGTTTAAGCGGCGCCCCTTCCTTTTCTTTGCAGGCGAATTAAATCCAAAGGGTAAGTTGTATTGAGGATGCGTATTGTAATGGAACCGACAACGGAAGACAAAAATGCTGCCGAGAGGATAATGCAGTTAGCCGCTGATACCGGCATAGATGTAAAGGGCGGCAGGGTCAGGCGGACCTCATCCCGGTTTTGTCTTGGTGTCGAGCACGGTGACTACAACGGCACCGAGCTTTTCGGAGTCGGAACCGACAGATTTATCTGGTTGGCCTATAAGCCCAACGGCACAGGGCGAATGAGATTTTTCAGCGGCAATTTTCCTGATGACGGCATCATTGAATTTGACCCCGGTAATGTGCCCGAGCCGAAGTCACCCGCCATTGCCGAGACATGGGGGCGATTCGCCTATGGGGTCGAGTACATATTAAGGCGCCGTGGCATAAAGCCGGCTGAGGGCATCGATGCGATTATTTACGGCAATATTCCCGGCGGCGGGATGAGCCGCTCGGCGTCACTGACGCTCAATTTGATTTTGTCGCTTCTTGACGCCAACGGCATCGAAATAGAAGACCAGTTCAAAATTGTTGATATGGCCCAGGCGGTCGAAAACGATTATATTGGCTCGCCCTGCGGTCAGTTAGACCAGATTATGATACTGTTCGCCCGCAGCGATATGGGTACGCACTATAATCCCGGAACCAGGAGCGTGGATTACGTGCCTCTCGGGGCCGGTGCTATTGATTTTCGCATTGTGGTCCTTGACACCGGTACGGTCCGGCCCGGCCTGGAAAAATCCACCTACAAAGTCAGAAGGGCCGAATGTGAGGAGCTTGTTTCGGTCCTGAGGCGGGAAAGCTACGATATTACCTGCCTGGCGGATATTAAAGATGAATCAACATACAAGACGATTCTGGCACAATTTGGTGAGCAGTATCCCGACCTGTGTGACCGGCTCAAATACATTTTCGGCGCCCAGAAACGCTTTTACGAAATGTTAGACGCCTGGAAGGGTGGTGATATTGAGACGGTCGGTCGCATCTTCCGCGCCGACGGCATTGGCTTGCGGGATGATTATAAGATATCCGGGCCCCAATTGGAGGCGATGTGCGATATTGCCCGTAGCGTCGAAGGTGTTCTTGGGGAGCGCATGTTAGGCGGTGGTGATAAGGGTGCGGCAGGTGCCCTGGTTCGTACAGACGCCGTCGATGCGCTCCGGCAGGCGGTTGATACCGCTTATCCACGCAGACATCCGGCATACGCCGACAAGTATGCTGTTCATGCGTGTAAAGCGGTCCAGGGCGTTGAGGTTTATGACGGTTTGCTCGAATAGGGCCCTTGCCTCGCCGGTAATTCAATCATCCGGTGAGCCCGTGGTCTCGGCAAGTTTCACGGAGAGTCCGGTATAAGTTTGCCGTGGGGCCTTCAAGATTATCCTGTAGTAGAACCATCTGACAAAACCACTGAGGGAAAAACCACAGAAGCTAATTACCAATGCGCTCTGGAGGCCGCACAGGTAAATCAGGCCTATGATGGCGACCGACCAAAAAAGGTGTGTAACCGGCTTTCGGCCTTTGAAGTATTGGTTGATTAGATGCGGGTACGGGATCCTGCTTATCATCAACAGCGCCGCACCGATTGCCACAAACGGCAGCGAATACAATATCAGACTCTCACCAATGTTGTAAACTGCTGAACCGGTTCCCAGCGACGGCAGCATGTCCTCGTAAAAGACAACCAAGCTTGCCAACACACCAGCCGCAGCAGGGACGGGCAGCCCTACAAAACTCATGTGTTCGGTTTCATCCTCCTCGTTTTCCACGTTGAACCTGGCCAGGCGAATCGCCGCACACGCTATGTAAATCGCAGCGGTCAGCCAGATGAACCTGCTTAAGAAATCCGAAAATACAGGAGTCGGTTCGACAAGGACGGTGAGTTTATACTCCAGAATCTTGAGCATTAAAAATGCAGGTGCCACGCCGAAGCTGACGATATCACAGAGGCTGTCTAATTGGCCTCCGAAGCTGGATGTGGTATGGCTCATCCGCGCGACCCTGCCGTCTAACATGTCGGCAATCATCGCACAGAATATCATGTAGCCGGCTATTGCAAAGTAGGGAAGCTCAATCCTGTGGAATGAAAAATTCACCAGACCTGCGGAAAAGCCCTTACTGGCGAATCCGATTGCGGCGAAACCACAGATGCCGTTGAGCAAGGTGATAAGCGAGGGCAGGATGGTGATATATTTCAGCCTTTGCCGCCGGACGCGCCGCAGCAGATTGCGTTTTTTTGCTTTGTTGGTCCCTGATTCGAGCATTTTGTAGGGTGCGATTCCCGTCAGGGCCGGACCTGGACGGCATCGCACCAATTTTTTCTATTCAAGATATTTTGCTAATATAGTTTCGCCGGCCTTTACCTTATCACCTACTTTTGCCAGGCACTTTAAGTCGTCCCGGGCCGGCACATACAGTTCCGTTCGTGAGCCGAATTTTATCATACCGAACCGCTCACCGCAAGCGAATTCTGCCCCAACCTCAGCCCTGCAGATTATCCGCCGGGCGATGGCCCCGGATATCTGGCGAACGAGCAGTGCATCTCTCGGCCCAGATAAGCGAGTCATGGCTATATCGTTAGACTCGTTGACCTGAGCTGATGACGGATTCATAGCGTTTGTGTATTGGCCGGGTTTGTATGCAACCTTATCGATCCTTGCCGCGCAGGGCGTGCGGTTGATGTGAACATCAAAGATACTCAAAAATATCCCGATTTTGAGGGCCTTACCGCCGATTACATCATTTTCCTCAACAACATCGATATCGGTCACTTTTCCGTCAGCGGGTGCAACCAAAATATTGTCGCCCCGGGGTACACGTCGATGCGGGTCGCGGAAAAAGGCCAGTACCCACACGAGAAGTATCCCCATAATCAATTCGACAATGAAAACGGCTGTGGGAGACATAATGGCCTGTTTACCGGAGATATAAACGGTAACCATGACCACTAATACCATCGCCGGAAAAGCCACCACCTGCGGCAGACCATATTTTGTCAACGGTATCCTCATAATGGACATGATAAACCGGCCGGTGAGTATAATCAAGCCTTGACGGGGGCGGGTTTCTGATTTAGAATTGCCGACATTGTATAAAAAGAACAGCCGGTTGACGCACGAAGTGGTTTGAAATGGACATGGAATCCTGCTTGGCAGGAATAACAAACAGAAAGGGCTAATAAATGTTTACGACGATTATAGATGTAATGGCAAGGGAGGTTCTGGATTCCCGGGGCAATCCCACGGTGGAAGTTGACGTTCTTTTGGATGACGGTTCGTTCGGCAGAGCTGCTGTGCCCTCCGGTGCGAGCACAGGGGCATACGAGGCGGTCGAGCTTCGGGACACGAGAAAGAAACGGTATATGGGCAAGGGCGTAACCAGGGCGGTCGATAACGTGAACGACGTAATCGGGCCGGAGGTCCTGGGGTTCGATGCCATGGCGCAGGAAGAGCTTGACGCTATGCTCATCGCCCTTGACGGTACGCCCAATAAAGCCAAACTCGGGGCTAACGCGATATTGGGTGTGTCGTTAGCTGCGGCCAAGGCGGCGGCGAATTCGGCGGACCTGCCGCTGTATCGGTATATCGGCGGGTGCAATGCAAATATACTGCCCGTTCCCATGATGAATATCCTCAACGGCGGAAAGCACGCCGACAACAACGTGGATTTTCAGGAGTTCATGGTAATGCCCATCGGCGCAGCCGATTTCCCAGAAGCGCTGCGGATGGGTGCAGAGGTCTTTCACACGCTAAAGGGCGTGCTCAAGTCAAAGGGGTATAATACATCAGTCGGCGATGAGGGCGGCTTTGCTCCTTCACTCAAGAGCAACGAAGAGGCAATCGAGGTAATCTTAGCTGCTATAAAGAAGGCCGGTTATAAGGCCGGGAAACAAATTGCCATCGCACTGGACCCTGCCGCGACCGAGATGTGGGTTAAAAGCTCCAGGAGCTATAAGTTTTTCAAGTCGAATCCGAAGAAGAAGGTCTCTTCCGATACGATGATTAAGCACTGGGCCGGCTGGGTCGCAAAATATCCAATCGTCAGTATTGAAGACGGCCTTGCCGAGGACGACTGGGACGGCTGGGCGAAACAGCAGAAAAAGTTAGGCGGCAAGGTTCAGCTTGTCGGCGATGACTTATTTGTAACCAATACCGACAGGCTGGCCAAGGGTATTGAGCTTGGATGCGCCGACTCGATACTGATAAAGCTCAATCAGATAGGTACGCTGACCGAGACGCTCGAGGCAATCAACCTGGCCCGGCGCAACGGCTACACAGCGGTGATAAGCCATCGCAGCGGCGAGACCGAAGATTCGACGATAGCTGATTTGGCGGTGGCGACCGGAGTCGGCCAGATTAAAACGGGCTCGGCCTGCAGGACGGACAGGATATGCAAGTATAATCAACTGCTGCGGATCCATGAGGAATTAGGCTCCAGTGCCGCTTACGGCGGAGCAATCTTCAAATACCGATAAGGCCAACAGATCTCGGAGCGTAAGCGATGGGTAGAGAGGGACTGGTACGTTCCGCCGAAGGCGGGTTGTACCTGTCCCTTTTATTGATAATTGAATAATAAAATAAACATTTTACCGAAAATCCTAAATCCTAATATCAAAACTCTAAACAATATCGAATTACCAAACTACAAATGATCAAAACAGTGCCCTTTGACCAGAAAC
>QNBT01000179.1 GCA_003644205.1 Planctomycetota bacterium
AAGCGACTGGTAAAGCCGGTCAGGTCGAACGAGTGGTGCCAATCGCAGGCTATAAGCCTGGAAGATATGATATTGCAGGTTATTGGCCGTTCCACAGCCTGCCCGGTAGAAGACTTATCTGAACCTACAAACGGTGCGTTGCTGTATAATCTGGCCGAGTATTTGCAGGCAACGAGAATAATTGAGACAGGTGTGGCCAGAGGCGAATCGACACGTTGGTTTCTGATATCACTGAAGAATCGAAACGGCAGGCTTATCAGCACAAACATCCCCCGGCCGGATTTGTGGCTCGATACCGGTTGCCTGGTGACAGACGAACTTGCCGAGTACTGGGAGCTTATCGAGCAGCCGGACAGACAGGCTTTGCCAAAGGCGCTGGAACTGATGCCGCAGATAGATATGTGCTATTATGACAGCGACAAAAGCTACAACGGCAGGATGTTTGCATATCCTTTATTGTGGAATGCACTGCGCCGGGGAGGTATATTTGTGTCCGATGATATTGACGACAACTTTGCGTTTAAGGATTTCTGTGAAAATAATGGACTTGAGCCGTTAATAGCCAAGAACGGCGCCAGATTTGTCGGAGTGATTCAAAAATAGAACCACGGATTAACGCGGATTGACACGGATTATAAAATGAAATCCTGTATTTCTAAAATCAGAGAACTGATAAATAAGCCCGTCTTAAACAGCTTATTATTAAAGGACCATAAAAAATGGAACCTTATATGCGGCAGCCTTGATGCTGTTCAGTCTGCTCAAATGGCGGTGGATGCCTATAGTGACCTCGATAAGGATATTATCAGAGATGTCGGTACACATTTAATAATCTATGGCCTTTTCCAGGCGCTTTATGTTCAACAGGATGCTGTATCAAACCTGTGTAATTCAATGGATATCGATTTACTTAAGATAAAGGATCTCAAAACCCAACATCCTGAACTATATGAAATTAGAGAGTTGCGCAATAAAAGTATTGGCCACCCAACTCCAAGCCGTAAGGATAAAAAACCTAAAAGCACTCACGGTATGTTAATAGACAACGATTCTGTCGAGTTATTTAGCTATACTGAAACAGGGGACTTTAGTCACGCCAAATATAAGATTGCCGACTGTATCGAAAAACAGAGCCAATCACTTCGTGAAATTCTTCAGAAAGTGATTGAAAAAATGGTATTAATCGAAAAAGAGCATAAGGATAAGCATAAGCAGAAAAAATTAAGAGAATGTTTCTCATGCAGTCCTCCGTATTGCTTTGAAAAGATATTTCAGGCCATAAGTCTTATAGATGTTCAAGAACAAGGAGAGACAGCTTCTCAAAGTATTGGAAGAGAGGACAGTATAGTTTCGGCTTTCAGACATGTTAAGACTTTGCTTAAAGCGGTTGACAGCTTTAAAGGAGAGCTTACAAAAAGGGGTTTGCAAGATTATGGTACTTCCCTTGTTCGCCTTAAAATTGAGCATTCCAAATATCCCCTTGAAAAGCTTAAAGAATACTTTTCTCCTGATTTAGAATGCCCCCTTAATTCACAAGATGCCCGTGTATACGCAGATGCTGCCGAAAAAAATGTGCTTTCTCTAATCGAGCAGGCTAAAATTTTAGATAACAACTACATGAGTACTGACTGAATATGAGAAATAGTTTTTTTATTGAGTATTTTATAATCCGTGAAAATCCGTGTTAATCTGTGGTTAAAAAACAGAAAGGAAATACATGACAACGTATAAGATTGCAGTTATACCGGGCGATGGGACCGGGCCGGAGGTAACGGTTGAAGCGGTCAAGGTGTTAAAGGCCGCTGCCGGAAAGTTTAATTTTAAGGTGGATTTAACGGAGTTCGACTTCGGCGGCGAGCGGTATAAAAAGACCGGTGAGACGCTGCCGGACAGCGGCGTAGAGGAGCTGCGGAAATTCGACTCAATATTGCTGGGTGCGATCGGGCACCCCGATGTTGCACCGGGGATTTTAGAGAAGGGGATTTTACTGAAAGCCCGTTTCGAGCTGGACCAGTATATTAACCTTCGGCCGGTAAAGCTTTTTCCGGGAGTGGATTGTCCGCTGAAGGACAAGGGGCCCGATGATATTGATTATGTTGTGGTGCGCGAAAATACCGGCGGGATCTATACCGGTACGGGCGGTATTACCATGAAGGACACGCCGCAGGAGATTGCTGTGCAGTCGGCGGTGTATACACGCTTTCAGGTTGACCGCTGTTTGAAGTATGCGTTTGAGTATGCTCGCAAGTACGGCAAAAAGGCCCGCGGTAAAGGCAAGGAAAACACCCTGGCCCTTTGCGGCAAGACGAATGTTCTGACGTACATATATGATTTGTGGGAGCGGGCATTTCATGAGATGGGCGCCGAAGAGTATCCCGACATTAAAAGAGAATACTATCACGTTGACGCGACTTGCATGTGGATGGTGAAGAATCCGGAGTGGTTCGATGTGATTGTTACAGGCAATATGTTCGGCGACATCGTTACAGACCTCGGCGCCATTACGCAGGGCGGTATGGGAATTGCGGCCGGAGGCAATATTAACCCGGGTGGCGTCAGTATGTTTGAGCCTATCGGCGGAAGTGCCCCCAAATATACCGGAAAAGGTGTAATAAATCCGTTGGCGGCAATATGCGCTATGCAGATGATGCTGGAAACATTAGGTGAGGACAAGGCTGGAGCAAAGGTCGAAGAGGTTGTGAGGTTCGTGACCGGCAATAAGCTCAGAGGCATGGGTGCCGGTAAGATGGGGTATTCAACGAGCGAAGTCGGCGATATGATTTCGAAATTAGTCGCTGAATAAATACAGTTGTTCAAACATCGAAGAATATGCCTGCAAATTTAACGCCTGAATATAGAAAGGCTGAGGAGTGGTTCAGAAGTGCCGCTACCGATGATGAGCGTCTGCTCGCGTTGGAGGAGATGCTGCGTACGATACCAAAGCACAAGGGTACGGATCACATGCGTGCGGACCTGCGTCGCAGGCTAAGCAAGCTCAAAGAAGCTGTCTCAGGCCCCAAGAAGCACGGCGGTAAGCGTGTGGACGTGTTTCATGTGCCCAAAAGCGGTGCTGGCCAGGTCGTGCTGCTCGGCCTGCCGAATAGCGGTAAAAGCTCGATTGTGAGTACACTTACCAACGCGAAGGTCAACGTTGCAGATTATCCCTTCGCGACGGGTCTGCCGACACCGGGAATGGCTGATTACGAGGACGTTTCGATGCAGATTGTGGATATGCCTCCTGTCACGGCGGATTGCGCACCGCCGGGCGCGGTCGGTACTTATCGCGGCAGCGACCTGATTGGGATTGTAATCGACCTTAGCGGCGATGTGGGTGGGCAGATGAGGGTGTGTCTTGATTTTCTGGAATCGCATCGGTTGCTTATAGACGAACAAACCGAAGCAACGGACGCGACGGGCAATATTTTAGGGCGGAAGGCGTTTGTGATATGTACCAAGGCCGATATCGCGAGAGATGGCGCAATGGAGATACTGAAAAGCTGCTGCAAGGGGAGATTTGAGTTTGTAGAGGTTTCATTAGAGACCGGCGAGGGCCTGAAAGAATTGGGCCGGAAGATGTTCGAACTGTTGGATGTTGTACGTGTGTATGCGAAGAAACCGGGCAGGCCCGCGGACATGAAAGAACCGTTTACGTTGCAGCGAGGTTCAACGGTAATGGATTTGGCTAAGACGATTCACCGCGAGCTTGCCGAAAAAGTAAAAAGTGCGCGGGCCTGGGGCAAAAACGTCCACGATGGGCAAAATGTGCACAGGACGTATGAGCTTGCTGACAGGGATATAATCGAATTGCATTTTCAATAAAGAAGGTTGGATGATTAAAAGGTTTGATGGAGGTATTTGAAGTGGAATGTAAAAAAGAGCAGAACCTGCAAAATTGCAATTGTAGCTATCCCGGCTGCGACAAAAAAGGCGTATGTTGCGACTGCTTGCGATACCATCTTAGGATGCAGCAACTGCCCGGCTGCTGTTTTCCTGATCGTGTCGAAAGGACCTACGACCGCAGCTTTGCGGCCTTTGCAAAGGCATGGAAGTTATAGTTTTTGAATATGCGTCGAGACTACGAAGCAGGCTGGCTATAGTTCGAATGTTTTGCCGGTAATACGCTCGTAGCCTTCGATGTACTTGGCGCTGGTCTTTTCGATAATGTCAGGTGGCAGTTCTATGCCCGGGCCGGATTTGTCGAAGTTAATCTCTTCTAAGTAATTGCGGACAAACTGCTTGTCGAAACTTTCCTGGTCCCTGCCGGGTTCGTATTTATCGGCAGGCCAGAACCTGGATGAATCGGGCGTTAGTATCTCGTCAATCAGGATAATTTTGTCGTCGGTAATACCCCACTCAAATTTTGTGTCGGACAGGATGATACCTCGGGACTCGGCGTGTGCGCTTGCCTTTGTGAATATCTCGGTACTCTTGTCGCGGACGTAATTGGCCGCCTCGGTGCCTATCATGTCAACGCAGGTATCGAAGCTGATGTTTTCATCGTGCGCGCCTATTTCGGCCTTGGTGGCGGGTGTGAAAATCAGTTCAGGGAGTTTCTGGCACTGCTTGAGGCCGGGTGGCAGCTTGACTCCGCAGACCGAGCCGGTGGCCTGATAATCCTTCCAGCCGGAGCCTGCAAGATAGCCCCTGATAACGCATTCGACCGGCAGAACCTTGGTCTTTTTCACCAACATTGAGCGACCGGTCAACTGGTCGGCATACGGGCGGAAGGCAACCGGGAAATCTGCCACATTTGGCGAAATGAGGTGATTTTCGACGGTATCGGCCAGAAAATCGAACCAGAACAGTGAAATCTGTGTCAGGACTATGCCCTTGTACGGTATGGGGCTGGTCATTATTACGTCAAAGGCACTTATCCTGTCGGAGGCGACTATCAGGAGCTGGTCGCCTAAGTCGTAAATATCACGTACTTTACCATGTGAGACGGCCATATTCGGAATTTGGGTCTGCGAAATTGTATTTGCCATGAGTCTCTCCTTTCGGTTTCGGGTTATCAAAGCAAAACGGCATAATAAATACTTCGGCGGTATATGTCAAGACAGGGATACTAAAAATTTTTTATTAACGTCCCAAAGTTTGGGGGTAATCCGGTTATTCCCTTTCCAAACAAATAATCGCGTTTAACGCT
>QNBT01000180.1 GCA_003644205.1 Planctomycetota bacterium
AATCCTTCAACCCTTGTGGCAGCATTAAAGACCGTATCGCCGTATCAATGATTGATGCAGCGGAACAAGAAGGTCGTTTGAACAGCGAAACTGTTGTTATCGAGCCAACAAGCGGTAATACCGGCATCGGTCTGGCTTTTGTCTGCGCCGCAAGAGGTTACCGGCTTAAGCTTACCATGCCGGAATCCATGAGCATTGAACGAAGGAGACTGCTTGAAATTTTAGGTGCCGAAACGGTTCTCACGCCGGCGGAACTTGGTATGACAGGGGCGATTGAAAAGGCTGAGCAATTGCTTGAAGAAATACCGAACTCTTTCATGCCGCAACAGTTTCTCAACCCTGCAAATCCCGATATCCACAGACGGACCACAGCCGAGGAAATATGGAACGACACGGATGGACAGGTCGATATTTTCATAGCAGGTATCGGGACCGGCGGCACGATAACGGGCTGTGGCGAGATATTCAAAGAAAGAAAACCCGAGATAAAAATCATCGCCATAGAGCCGGCGGACTCTGCGGTTTTATCCGGCCAAGAACCCGGTCCACACAAGATCCAGGGCATCGGCGCCGGCTTTGTGCCCGAGGTCTTAAATGCCGATGTAGTTGATGAAATTTTCACGGTCTCAAACGAAGAGGCGATGGAAGGCGCCAGGCAATTGGCGAAGAAAGAGGGGATTTTGGCGGGAATAAGTTCAGGCGCAGCAATGCACACGGCGATTGAAGTTTCAAAAAGGCCCGACAATCGCGGCAAGACAATAGTCGTAATCCTTCCGGATACCGGCGAGCGGTATATATCAACCGAGCTATATGTATAACCAAAAAGGGGATTGGCCTAATGAAGGACCCTGGCGACAATGAGAAAATGGAGAGTCTCGCCGAGGAAATTGTGGGCACATACGAGGGAGACACGGGCATCAATTTCATCGATGTATCAAATCTTCCTGCCCGCGACAAGGTCCTTGAGATTCTTAATCTTTTGATAGAGCTACTTTTCCCCGGCTACGCCGGTACGAGGGCCTTCAGCCGCCGCAACATCAAATTTGTCGTTGGGGACATCCTGTGCCGCATCCGAACAGAACTTACCGAGCAGGCGGAGCTTGCCCTTCGGCATAACTGCCGGTTAGAGAATTGCCTGACCGATGATTGCGCCACAATGGCGGCAGATGCCACGGACCATCTGCTTAATCGGCTGCCGGCAATTAGAGAAATGCTCAAAGGGGACGTTCAGGCTGCGTACGAAGGGGACCCGGCAGCAAAATCGTTCGAGGAAATCGTTATAAGCTATCCATATATTATCGCAATCGCAACCCATCGTATCGCGCACGAGTTGTACTTGAGGCATATACCTTTGATTCCAAGGATAATGAGTGAAAGTGCGCACAGCAGAACCGGTATCGATATCCATCCGGGTGCGAGGGTCGGCAAGAACTTCTTTATCGACCACGGCACCGGCGTCGTAATAGGTGAAACAACCGTAATCGGCGACAACGTAAAGCTTTATCAGGGCGTAACCTTAGGTGCTTTGAGTTTTCCAAAAGATGAACGTGGCAGGGTAATAAAGGGCGGCAAGCGGCACCCGACAATTGAAGACAATGTAACGATATATGCCGAAGCAACAATACTCGGAGATGTTACGATAGGGGCCGGGGCAACCGTCAGCGGAAACGTCTGGCTGACGCACTCTGTTGCACCTGGTGTAACAGTTGCAATGGTGAAACCGGAGTCGCTTTATAAACAGCCTAAAGGAAACAGTCAATACTATGGTCAGGGGTCAAATATTTGAGCAACGAACTAATAGAAAAGATACATCAGTTGAAGGCCCGTCGCAAAGCGGTAATTTTGGTCCACAACTACCAACCGGGCGAGATTCAGGATATCGCTGACTTTGTCGGCGACTCGTTGGGGCTGAGCCGAGAAGCTGCCGAGACCGATGCCGAGACTATAGTTTTTTGTGGTGTTCGCTTCATGGCCGAAACCGCCGCGATCCTCTCACCTGCCAAAACCGTCCTCTTGCCCGAAAAAGATGCGGGCTGCCCGATGGCGGATATGATAACGGCGCCGCAGCTTAGGGAGCTGAAAACACAGCACCCGGATGCATTAGTGGTTTCATACGTCAACACGACGGCGGATGTGAAGGCGTTGAGCGATTACTGTTGCACAAGCGGCAACGCCGTTGAGCTTGTCAACTCTCTTGAAGCCGAAAAAGAGATGATTTTTGTGCCCGACAAGTACTTAGGCCAACACGTAATTGACAAAACCGGACGGGATATGATTCTATGGCCGGGCTACTGCCCCACTCATGTCATAATATCTGCCGACGCCATAGAAAAGGCGAAGCAAAAACACCCTGACGCTGTCGTTATGGCTCATCCGGAGTGCACAGGCCAGGTGCGAGCCGGCGCCGATGAGATACTGAGCACAAGTGGGATGCTTCACTTCGCAAGAAAATCCGGGGCAAAGCGTTTTATTGTTGCCACTGAAACAGGTATAATTTATACGCTGAAAAAACAAAATCCCGACAAAGAGTTCTATCGTGCGACGGATAATGCAATCTGTCCTAATATGAAAAAGATTACTCTTGAAAAAGTTGTGTGGTCGCTGGAGGACATGGAATACAAAATCACGGTCGCTGACCAGATAAGGACAAAGGCCAAAGCAGCCCTTGACAGAATGTTGGCGGTTTTACCAGGTACATAAGCATTAGAAATGACAGTTGAAAACAATTACAGGATAGAAACGTTGGCCTTACATGCGGGCCAGGAAGTCGATAGTACTACCGGCAGCCGGGCGGTGCCGATTTATCAAACAAGCAGCTACGTATTCAAAGACACCGACCACGCTGCAAATCTTTTTGCGCTGCGCCAGTTCGGCAACATTTATACGCGGCTGATGAATCCCACAACGGATGTTCTTGAAAAACGTCTTGCGGTAATGGAAGGTGGGGTTGGTGGTTTGTGCTTTAGCTCGGGGATGGCGGCGATAACGGCGAGTGTGCTGAATATCTGTAAAGCGGGGCAGCATTTTGTTTCTTCGAGTTCGCTGTACGGCGGGACATATACGCTGTTCAGCCAGACGTTTCCCAAGTTAGATATTGATGTAACTTTTGTGGACCCTTCGGACCCGGTCAATTTTGCAAAAGCTATCAAGGACAATACGAGGTTTCTCTATATCGAGAGTATCGGCAACCCTAAGAACGACATTATCGAGTATGAAAAAATTGTGAAAATCGCCCATGACAACGGTATGCCGGTAATCTGTGATAATACCGTTACATCTCCGGTTCTATTTCGGCCAATTGAGCACGGGATTGACATCGTAGTTCACAGTTGCACAAAGATTATCGGGGGGCACGGCAACAGTATCGGCGGCGCGATTGTGGATTCGGGCAAGTTTGACTGGACTAACGGCAGGTATCCGGAGATGACGGAGCCTGACCCGAGCTACCACGGTGTCCAGTATGTTGAAGCAGTAGGGAAATTGGCGTACATAATAAAGGCAAGGACGCAGTTTCTGCGTGATATGGGCGGTTGCATGTCGCCGTTCAACGCGTTTCTTTTCCTTCTGGGCCTGGAGACGATACATCTGCGTGTGCCGAGGCATTGTGAAAATGCTCTGGCGCTTGCCGAATACCTCCAGGGTCATGATGCAGTCGAGTGGGTGAATTATCCGGGTCTGAAATCGCATCCCGATTATGCACTGGCACAGAAGTATATGCCGGCCGGCCAAGGGGCAATCCTGGGGTTTGGAATAAAGGGCGGCAGAGAAGCTGGTGCGAAATTCATTAACAGTGTAAAATTGGCCAGCCATCTGGCGAATATATTGGACAGCAAGACGCTTGTAATTCACCCGGCTACGACTACGCATCAGCAGTTAAGTGATGAAGAGCAACTCAGGGCGGGTGTGACAGAGGAGTATGTTCGGGTTTCGGTCGGGACGGAGCATATTGATGATATAATCGCGGACTTCGACCAGGCCTTGAATGCCAGTCAAAAATAATAACTAAAAACTAAGAACTCGAAACTAAAAACTAAATATGTGGGACTATACCGACAAAGTTATGGATTATTTTTTTAAGCCGCGCAACGTAGGCTACATTGAGGATGCGGACGGCGTCGGTGAGGTTGGGTCGTTAGCCTGTGGTGATGCCCTTACTTTGACATTCAAGCTCGACTCCGGCGGCAGGATAGAAGACGCGAAATTCAAGACTTTCGGTTGTGCAAGCGCAATTGCTTCTTCTTCAGTGCTTACCGAAATGATAAAAGGGATGACGCTTGAAGAGGCAGAGAAGGTTACCAATCAGGATATTGTCAAAGAGTTGGGCGGTTTGCCCGAGCAGAAGATGCACTGCTCGGTAATGGGGCATGATGCCTTAAAGGCGGCAATTGCGAACTATCGCAACAAGGGCATATTGGCAGCCGAAAAGAAAGGCAGGATTGTCTGCACATGTTTTGGGGTGACAGATGAAGAAATCAAGGAGGTGATCCGGAGCAATGACCTTACCACCGTTGAGCAGGTAACAAACTATTGCAAGGCAGGCGGCGGTTGCGGGGGGTGCCACGGTCAGATTAAAAAAATCATCGAAGAAATCCAGGGTGACAAGGCCATAACCGAGCATCTCGTAGCACCACCCAGGCCCGACAGGCTGACCAACATCAAAAAGATCGAGCTAATCAGACAAACTATCAACGAACAGATTCGCCCGATGTTAAGGGCGGACGGTGGTGATATCGAATTAATCGACGTTGACGGCAATAAGGTTATCATAGCTTTTAGGGGTATGTGTGCGCAGTGCCGAATGGCCGAGTTTACGATGAAGGATGTAGTTGAGGCAAGGCTGAGAGAGTTTGTGAGCAGCGAGTTGTTCGTGGAAGAAGACAAGGATTCGGCCCAACAGCCGCACAATCACAGAACTGGTTGATATGAAAACCATCTATATGGACAATAATGCCACTACAAAGGTGGCGGATGAAGTAATCGAAGAAATGACGCCGTACTTCGGCCGGCTCTACGGCAATCCGTCGAGCATGCACAGTTTCGGCGGGCAGGTGAGCAAAAAAATCCGACAAGCCCGCGAGCGGGTAGCCTCACTTTTAGGGTGTGAGGCGGATGAGATTGTGTTCACGAGTTGCGGCAC
>QNBT01000181.1 GCA_003644205.1 Planctomycetota bacterium
ACGGACATCATCAGACAAGTCCCGGACCCAACCCTTACGAGTCGCCCTGGTCGCAATAGACGACGGCGCTGGCCCGTATTTATTGCTGATAGCCCGCAACGACATCTGGCCGTCACGATATTCTTTCTCGATTGCCTCCCAGTCGTATGACGGCCGCTTTGCCACCTCTATCTCCCTTGCCTCCCTTGTTTTACCTCATCTCATCGCAAAATATCCCTTATTTTCAGCCATTTAATTATGTTCGCCGGCTTTTTGTGTGTCAACTGATTCGCGGCCAGCAATGCCTATTTACCCAAACTTTTTTCCTTCCTCTCATAACCAATTGATTTCTCTTGATAAAAAATTTTTTCGCGTATGTAATTTTTTTCTTGACAATTGCCGCATGCGGTAATATATTGGAGTCAACAATAACAGAAACGCCCTATCAGGGGCAAAGGAGGAATCATGAAAATTTACAAGGTCATCGAAAACGCGGATGGGGCCGGGATGGAAGTTTGGCGTGGCGAAGCTGATAGCCCCGAACACGCCGTTTCGCTGGCTTACGCCGGCATCACAGACGAGGATTGCGGCGACCTGAGTCTCGACGAGCTCAGGGAGTCGGCCGAAGCTCAGGTCGTCGAGGAGGAGTAACCCATGATCACTACCACCACCGCCGCCGCCCGCCTCGGCATCACGCCGGGCCGGGTGCGGCAACTCATCAGGACTGGTCAACTCCCGGCCACAAAGGCCGGCCGGGACTGGCTCATCGAGAGGAAGAATCTTAAATTGGTCGAGACCCGCCGGCGGCGGGGTCGGCCGAGGAAGGGGGCAAACATGAACGAATATGTGATTATTGACGAAGGCGGGCAATATATCGGGACATGGACCTACGCCACAGCCCCAAATACCTTTATCCGGCGCCTCATCGCGGCCGCAAAAGCCGCCGGTGGGACCGCCGCTATGCCAGATGCCCAAGGGTGCGTCAACCGCGCCACCCTGGCAAAGGGTTAGCATCAAGCCGGCCTCCATCGCGGGGCCGGCTTTCTTGTTTGCGACACTACCCATCAGCCCGCTCGCCACCCTCGGCCAACTTTCTTTCCCTGGCTTTCGCCAATCTTTGGACTGCCGCCGCCTTCTGCTCTTCCGTCATCACCCGCTTGGCCCTAAACGGATTTTTACCGAACCGAAACGGCCACAAGGGGCAATCCTTGATCTGGCATTCCCGAACCTCGTATGACGATCCATTGGAACAATCCAGACAATTTTGGCGGATGGCTCGCAGCGGACTCCGTATTTCGCTCATTTTTTCGTTCTCCCCTCTAATTTATCCACGATTTTTTGAAAAACTCCACCGGGTGGCTACCTACCTATGCGTCAACCCCCGATCGTCGATTCTCGCGCATCTGACGCAGCGTGGGCGCCAAAAATGGTTTCATGCGTCACCACCTTCTCACCCCCGCCATCTCGCACTCGGACAATCACAGTGTCGTAGCTGTCCGTCTTGACCACCCGGCATCGCGCAAAATCAACCCCCTCCCCCTCGCACAGCTTTTCAATGGTCGTCCATGCCGCCCTGCACATGGGACACCAGCGCACCCGTATGATCTCGCCCCTGGCCTTGCGAGTCATTCGCCTGATGGTCCGATCGTGGCCGCAGACTGGGCAGAGCATGCCGTCCCCCTCACATAGTCGCCGTCATCACCCGGATTACCGTCCGGGGCTCATCGCTGTATCGCTTGACGCTATACTCATCAACAACCTGGGCATCGTCCCGCCAAACAACGCCATTACAACAGTCCCATGCGAATTTAACGTAGTTGTCGAGGTCTGGTTTTGTGGTTGGCAGCGCCGGCGCCGACGGTTTAAGCTTGTTGGTGTTTTTACCGCTGCCGTAATGCCCCTTCGGTCTCGGCACATAAAAGTGCATCCGCACCGCCAAGGGGCCACCAAGAGGCTGTTTGACCTGCTGCATCAGATGCATCAAAAACCTGCCCTCCTCGGTCTCTTGTGCCGAGTAGGTACGGACCCCTTTACCGATCCGGGCGAAGCGCGGGCGTTTCTTGGCGATTGGTTTTCCGGGAATGATAATTTCGATCACGGCTTAATCCCCTCGGCTGTTTGTGGCGGATTTTGAAACTGTGTCAGCCTCGGCTCCCACCAGAGGTCGATAACCCGGATTGCCCCATTACGATTTTTGGCGAGGTCCCAACGAGCGTGGTGCAGATCTGCCGGCTCCCTGGTGTATGGATAGCGCCGATGTCCCAACAGAACGATGTCGGCGTCCTCCTCGAGGCTGCCGGTTGATTTTAGGTGACTGAGCATCGGCGGCTCCGGCTCTCCCATGCGGTTGATTTGCGCCAACAGCACTACCGGCATGCGCAGCTCTTTCTTTAGGTCGGCAAGCTGATTGACTACACTGGATCTTTTTTCGTACTCGCTGCGCCCCTCGCCCCCGTTGATCTTGCTCAACTGGTCGATAAAGATGATCTGTGCCCCGCCCTTGGCAATAGCCCGGCAACGGCGCCGCAACTCCTGGATGGTAAGCCCCCCTGTGTCGTCGATTTTGATCGGCCATGATCCGGCCTTGGCCCCGCAATCGGTGATCAGCTTCCACTCGTCAGCCTGGGGGCCTGGATGCGAACGCAGTCTCATCGAGTTGATGCCGGTTTCCATCGCCACCAGCCGATCAACCAGAGCTTCTTTGTCCATCTCCAACGAAAAAATCCCCACCCGAACGCCTTTGGCCGCCATATTGCGGGCCATCGATAGCATCAGCGCCGTCTTGCCGATGCCGGGCCTGGCGGCGATAATGACCAGCAACGACCCGGATAGCCCTCCGGTCATTGTGTCAAGCTCTAAAAATCCGGTCCGCAGGCCACGAGTCTTTCCTTGCATCAGGGCCTCGTAACGATCATGGGCCTCGTACATCAGATCTTGCATGCCGTGGAATGTACTTTTGTCGCAGGCGTCGATGTCCTGCACCTGGGCCTGAGCAAAATCCAGGACGGCCGAATACTCGCCCCGGTGATCGTAGGCTCGCTGCATGATCGCGTTGCCACACCGGATCAGCTCACGCATGGTGGCGAGATTTTTGACTGTCTTGACAACATGATCGTGATCCGGGGATGGGTAGTGATTTTCTAAGATCCCAACGAGCTCAACCGATCCGCCGGCCGCTTGCAGTTTGCCCGTGTCTTTGAGCTTCCGGGCCACAGAAACCATCTCGACTTTTTCGCCATCCGTCACCAGGTCGCAGACAGCCTGCCAGATAACCTGGTGCCTGGTGCGATAAAAGTGCTCGGGCTTGAGCTCGTCAACCGTTTCCTCGGTTTGCTCATAATGGCCAATAAGGGCGTCAAACAATATGCAACGCTCATAATCAAGATTGTGCGGGGGGACTCGGTGGCTCACTTGAGGGCCTCCTGGAGGCTTGGTTGTTGTGGGATGTCTGACTTGGCCCGGTTTTCGTCTCTGAACCAGACGGTGTTCATCTTTTGTTTCCAGTTACGCACAGGCTTCCCATTGGTGTCGTGCCAATCGGCAAGGGCATAGTGGCTGTAGGCTTTTTTTGCGGCGGCGACCGAATAGCCTTTTTCCTGGAAAAATCTGACGACCTCAAGCTCGGATGGCGGAACGAATTGTTTTTTTTGCCTTTTTTGTTTTCCCTCGCGCGCGTATATATATTCTTTACTTCTTTTACTAATGGTAGAATCGCGTTGGGTGTTCACTTGGATGTTCACTTGCTGTTCGTTTGGATGTTCACTTGGATGTTCACCGTTTAGCGAATCGCCCTGGTAAGTGTCCCAATTAATTATGGTTAGTATCGAAAATCTGTTGTTCGCCTGGATGTCTATTTGTTGTTCACTTTTAAGAAATTTGGATGTTCGCCATATCTTGGATTCCGAAATATTGGTGTCTCTTGATGCCTGGCGCCGGCTAAATAAAAGTTGGCCCGGCAAGAGCTCGACCCTCGTTTTCCCGACCAGCTCGGACGTTTTTTCGTGCTTTGCGTTCAGGAGGCACCAACACCAAAACGTCCAAAGCTCCGGGTCTTTGAGCCAGCCCTTCGAAAGGCTCTTACGCCATAGCTTGACCCATCCGGTTTTCACGGCTTATCCTTGCTGGAAAAATCAATTTCATCCCACCCAAAGCCGGGCAAATATTCCTCAAGCCATGAATATCCCTCTTTTTCTATGAGCGGCGTAACCCCAAGGGCGGCATGTACTGCTTCTATCGCTGACAAAAACGGGTTTTTGTATATTTCTGAGCCTGAGAAATGGACAACCTTGTACCCACGAATAATAAGAAATCTATCCCTTTTTTTATCTCGCATAACCTGTTCTTTTGTTTTTTCGTGGAACTCATGTCCATCGCATTCAACAACAACTTGCTGAACACCTGGGTTTTCGCAAACCAAAAGGAAGTCAACACGATATGGCCCAATTTTTTCTTGGCAGCGCAACTCACCTATTCCTTCGGCAAGGCCCAGCCTTTCTATGGTTTTAAACCCAACCAAAAACATCTGCTCTATCGGAGAATCTATCCCATCTTTTTTTATGTCGTATAAATAACTCCATAGCCATTGGCTCCATTCTTCTTCGACAAGCGTCCCAACCGCCTCGGCAGATTTAAATATTATCGAAATTATTGATTTTTCTATCGTTTTCATAAGACCCTCCTTTGTTTGACCCAGCCAGTGTTTATGCCCCCGCACCCTGTTGGTATCGGATTGGTATCATTGTGTATCAAACCCCATCGCCTCCGGTTTGACGCTCCCAGCTCCCGGTTGATAGCTGCGGCAAGTGCCGCCTTGGCCTCGTCGCCGGAAAACAGGTGTTTGCGATTGGCGAGTATAATCCTGGTGTTGCGCTCAATATGACTGAGATGTTTTGCAATACTTTCGGATGGTATTTCCCTTGTCATGCCCCCCTCCTGCAATCGTCGCTTACATTGAAAAACGGCGGCAACACCCCGGACCGATCACCACTCGTTGCCACTTGCCCAACAAGCGCCCCCTGAAAAGCCGCAAGGCGCTTGCATCTCTCTATGCAGCCTGGAAATTTTGTCGAATACTTCAAGCATCGCTTGCAGGGGCTTTCAACTGGCATCGGGCTGTCAAAATCGAAGGCCAGTCCTTCGTTTTCTCCGCTTCT
>QNBT01000182.1 GCA_003644205.1 Planctomycetota bacterium
CGAGCTTGAGCTACAGCTTGATAACTTTGATATTTCCGAAAGGAAAGATGCATTAAAAGAATTACTGGAGATGGCCAAATCAGGAAAGGTCGAACTTGCCGAGACCGGTACGGACGTTAATCTGCATATTCACAGTTTCTATTCTTATAATGCGTGCGGATATTCGCCCGCCAAGATAGCATGGCTTGCGAAAAAAAAAGGTTTGGCGGTTGCAGGAATTGTCGATTTCGATGTGTTCGATGGCCTGAACGAATTTCTCGAAGCAGCGAAGCTAATCGGCCTTAAAGCTTGTGTAAGCATGGAAACGCGAGTTTTTGTCCCCGAGTTTGCAGATAAGGAGATAACATCGCCCGGAGAACCAGGCATTACTTATCATGTGGGCGTAGGCCATACAAGCGTTGAGGTTCCGGAACAGGTCGAGGGTTTCAAAAAAAAATTACGCCGGATATCGGAAAAAAGAAACCGTGATTTAGTTGCTCGTGTAAATAGGTTTTTGAAACCTGCTGAGTTGGATTATGACAATGATGTAATTCCTTTAACTCCTTCCGGCAATGCCACTGAAAGACATATCTGTTTAGCTTATGCCAGAAAGGCACATTCGGTGTTTAGCGATATCGACAAACTCGCTTTATTTTGGCAGGAAAAACTTGGGACGAATCTCTTTGAACTTCCCGAAGGAATTGATCTTCAGGCACTTATCAGGGCAAAGACCATGAAGCAGGGGGGCGTTGGATATGTTCAGCCCGATAAAGGCTCTTTTCCTACTATGGCCCAGACCAATAACTTTATTCTTGAGGCCGGGGGAATTCCGACCCTTACCTGGGTTGGCGGTTTCAGTGATGGTGAAAAGGAAATTGAAAGGCTGCTGGAAATTTCGATTTCTACCGGAACAGCGGCGATTATTCTTATACCCGACAGAAATTTCACGCCGGGGGTAAAGGACCAAAAACTTGCTAATTTGAATCATATCGTAGGTATTGCAGAAAGCAGGGGCCTGCCGATTGTGGTCGGGACGGAAATGAACAGACCGGGCCTTAAGTTCGTCGATGATTTTAAATCCGAAGAGCTTGCACCATTATCGCATATTTTTCTCAAAGGTGCTCATATAGTTTATGCCCATTCGGTCCTACAAAAGCAGTTGGGGCTTGGCTACGTAAGTAAGTGGGCCCAAAATAACTTTTTAAGTACTGCAGATAAAAACGATTTTTATGAAAAGCTTGGAAAGGAGTTAGACCCTTCTAAGGAAGACTTGTTAAGCGTACTCAAAGGCCAAAAGAAAATTACGCCGGACCATATCTTGGAAAAGATAAAATAATAAAAGAACAAGATGAGTACAGAAATACCAAAAACACAAAAAGCTATACAGCTAACAGGTCCTGATGAACTGATATTAAACACAGAAAAAGCCGTCCATAAGCCCGGCCCATATCAAGTACTTTGTAAAACAGAAGCGGTTGGCCTTTGTTTTTCCGACCTTAAGCTTTTAAGGCAGTTTTCCAGGCACGCCCGCAAAGGCCACATTCAATCCGGTATTGACCAGGCTGTTTTGGAGGAGATACCAAGCTATGTACCCGGTGATAAGCCTGCGGTCCCGGGGCATGAGGCGGTGGTGATAGTTTGTGCCGTCGGAGAGAAGGTAACAGATATAAAGGTTGGCGGACGCTACCTTGTTCAGACTGATTACCGCTGGCTTCCGAATACCAATTCCAACGCATCCTTCGGTTATAATTTCGAAGGCGGCTTACAACAATATGTTCTGATGGACCAAAGAGTCATTACCTCGCCGGAAGCAGATTCGATGCTGATACCGGCTTCTAAAGAGCTTAGCGCTTCTGCGGTGGCTTTAGTTGAACCATGGGCGTGCGTAGAGGACTCTTATGCCGCTAAGGAACGTACGGTGCTAAAGTCCGGCGGCAAGATGTTGGTGGTTTCAGATAAAGAATTTGACAAAGATGTGTTCACTGCCTTTATAGGCAGATTCGGCAGGCCTTCCGTGATAACATTTGTTGCAAAGCCGATTGCTGTTAATGATATTGATGTTATAAGTGTAGATAGTATTTATGAACTGAATGAAGCATCTTTCGACGATGTGGTCTATTATGGTGCAGAGGCCGAAACGGCGGCAAATCTGATCCCAAAAGTAGGCACCGGCGGGCTGCTTAATATTGTTCAATGTGGTGAAAAATTCGGGACTGAAGTAAAATCGCAAATAGGGCGTGTACATTACGGAGGTATCAGAATCATCGGCACAACAGATTCCGACCCTTCCGATTCGATGCGATATATCCCGAAATCCGGTGAAATACGAAAGGGGGATAAAATAAATATTGTAGGCGCAGGTGGACCTATGGGTGTGATGCACGTGATAAGAAATATCTGCCAGGGCGTTGAAGATATTACGGTTTATGCCGGCGATATTGATACAGAAAGGTTAGATGCTTTATCTGCCATCGCTGAGCCTCTTGCCGGGACCAATAGTGTTGGGTTTAAACCATACGATCCGTCAAAGCAAAGCCCTGATGTTGTTTTTGATTACTTTGTGATTATGGTGCCGGTGCCTGATATTGTTGCTGCTTCTGTAAAATCATGCGCTGCCAATGGTATTATCAATATTTTCGCAGGGATACCGGCGACAGTTTCAGGCATGATTGACCTTGATGCTTATATTGAAAAGCACCTCTACTTTATAGGCACAAGCGGGTCGGTATTGGATGATATGAAAACCGTTCTGGCCAAAGTTGAGCAGGGCAGGCTTGATACGAATCTATCAGTAGCGGCAATTTGCGGCTTAGATGGAGCTGTCGAGGGTATCCGTGCAATTGAGAGCAGGCTTATGCCGGGCAAAATCATTGTTTATCCTTCGGTGGAAGACTTGGGGCTTGTAAGGCTTGAGGATATTAGGGAAAATATGCCGGATGTGGCAGCCGGATTGTCTGACGGGTTGTGGACCAAATGTGCAGAAGATGTGCTTTTGAATCGATGATACAGAAAGAGAGTAGGGAATTAAATGATGAGTGAAAAAACACCGGCTTCTAAGGAACTAAAAGGTATGTCCGCGGTTGTAACAGGTGCAGGCAGTGGTTTAGGAAGAAGTGTCGCGCGCGGAATCGCCGGGGCAGGGGCTAATGTTGCCATTATTGATATAAACAAAGAAGAGGCAATGCAGACATGCGAAATTATAAAAGAAGAAATGCCCGATATATCAGCAGTGGATGTTTTATGTGATGTTACTAATGAGGCGGACGTTGAAAAAGCATTTGCGACAATAAAGGATTGTTTTGGCAGTCTTAATATTATGGTTAATGCAGCGGGTATTGCTCCTGCAGGGGCGCTTGTGGACTTGCCGGCAGATAAATGGCGATTTGCACTTGAGGTGAATCTTACAGGTTATTTTTTAATGGCAAAACATGCGGCCAGGTTGATGATCAAACAGGGGGTCGGTGGAAGCATTGTTAATTTAAGCTCAAAGTCCGGCCTGGAAGCAAGCAAGAATAACACACCGTACAACGCAACAAAGGCGGGTGAAATTCATATGGCTCGAGGATGGGCAATGGAACTGGGGCAATACGGTATAAGAGTAAATTCAGTATGTCCGGGCAATGTATTTGAGGGCTCGAAAATCTGGAACCCGGAGTATATGAGGATATGTGCGAAGAAGCATGGCATCAAGCCCGAAGAAGTAATTCCCTACTATGTCAACAAGACGATTTTAAAAAAAGAAATCAAAGGTCAGGATGTTGCAGATGCGGTGGTTTTCCTTGCTTCTGATAAATCCAGGATGATTACCGGCCAGACCTTGGTAGTTGATGCCGGCCAGGTCATGGTGCGTTAACCCGCATTTCTCACAGCTACTTTGCTCTTCGAGCTTCCGCCGTCGCACGAGGCTATGGCGGACATGGCGAAGTACAAGTCGCGGGGATGCTTGAATTATTTGGGTGCGGGGGGGTTTTTATATTCGTCTTTTACGCGATAGAGCTGCCGTTCGGGGTCGAAGTATAATCTGTGTTGGTTTTGGCTCCACCATTTGTCCCACTCGGCCGGTGTCTTGACGAATTCTTCATTGACCAGAAATATCTCATCATCCATGGGCAGGGCGAGGACCCATTGCTTCCATTCGGCTTCAATTTCATCGAGCGGTTTGTTATAGACCTTTTCAATAGCGCCCAGGCCGAACGGGTCGTCTAATGATTCGGCAGCGGCGGCTTGTACGAATTCTGTGAACTTTCCCTTCTCGTGAAGGAACATTACGAACGCGCGGATAAGCGATTGTGGAAATCCACTCCGCCCTATCAATTCGGAGAAGGTGAATTTATGTATAATCTCTTTGGCCTGGGGCAACCTCCAGTTGCTGAAGTATCCGAAGGTGATGTGCAGTTTTCCGTCTTCATCTAAATGGCCGATGAACTTTTCGAAATATGTAGAGATGGCCTCGTGAATCCACCCGGCCGGATCATAGTCGAAAGCACAATCCGTGAAATGATGTGCTAATTCGTGCGTTAGTACGCCAAGACCGGTATCGGCGTTTACGACTATAATGTCCAGGGCGGGACTATAGAAACCGTAAGGGGAATAATCGGGACCTGCCGCACGCCGGGCGAAAGGGACGTAGGTTTTGGGGCCGTCAAAGAGGAATACTTCGAGCGGCTTGGGCTGCTTTATTTTGAGGAACTCGCGGTCATAATAGTCAAAAAAGCCCTCGAAGAACTTTTCAAAATAATCCAGGCGCTCAAAATCAAGGTTTGTGTGAATATTGAAGTGCCTTGTTATCAGTTGAGTGGTCAGTATTTTAAGGGGATTACTGCCATCGTAGCCCTTTGTATCGACTTTGACCTTCTTGATACCGCTTTCGGTGCCTTGCGGCATTTGTTCTTTATAGCTGCGATGATAGAGGGAGGCTACAAGGAGTGTTATGGCAAGGGCGAGTATATATCGCTTTCGCAGTATTGTCATTGGTTTGCCTATTCCAGCATAACGATGTCTTCCGGTGCGGCAACGACGTCTTTTCGTTTTGGTCCGAAGATTTTCCTTATCTCGGTGCTGTGCCTGCCGGCGAGCCTTCTCAGCTCGGAGCTGGCAAGGGTGGTAACGGCCTTGGCGACATCGCTGAGCATTACG
>QNBT01000183.1 GCA_003644205.1 Planctomycetota bacterium
AAGAGGAATTGCAATTCCCAAAATCAGGGTATTAAGGAATAAAATATTTTTTACATGGTCCTGGTTTGTCATATGTAAAGCCCAAAAATTACCCGCGAAAACCAAAACGAAAAGACCGACCGGGGCCAAAAACCAGAAACCTAAAGCCCTTCTCGGCTGAGCGTGATTGCCGCTGGTTACCTTAAATGGCGTAAAGAAAATAAAAAATATCCCTACCGCAAGGGATATCCACCAGAATATGACAGCTAAATTATGTGCGAAGGCTTTTGAAATAAACGAAACAGGAACATTGAACAAACCGGTAGCACATACAGCCGCTGCAATAGAAATGGTTGAGTAAAACTGGATAAGACTTGCATGTCTCCATTCTTTCAAAATACAATCCATGCCCACTTTAAACCTAATGACCAGAAAAACCAAAGCTGTGAAAAAAACTACGACTGCAAGTGTCAAAAATAAAACAGCCAGATTGTGAAGAAAGCCTTCCGGTTTGCCTGCAATAAGTTGATATATATTAGCTAATGCCCCTGTACCCATCACAAATATAAACCACCGGGGAGAGAACCAACGCAGAATATACTGTGTGGTAAGTTCATTTCGGGGACTGCTTTTTGGTTTATCTGACATATGAATCTCCTTTTCAAATTAAAATTTGTACTGTATTTGCAAAGAAAAATAATCGGCTTCATTATCTTTTTCATATACATTCTTAACTACACCTTCACCCCATACGTGGCTGTAGAACGCCACAAGATCGCATTGTGGATTCAATGCGTAGCTCAACATAATACTAAACTCCTGGGACAATGCGTCATGGCCTCCACCATTTCGAGGGATATAGCCGGAAATACAGCCGCTTTTCTGGGTCGGGCCTGTGCCCATATACCACCTGTCGGAATTGTCATCCAATTGAACTATGTGATAATCCATCCTTGCGGTAAGCTTTTTAGTGGGCTTGGTAATCAGCTGCACAAAAAAATCTCTGTTATTTTGAAGGTCATAATAAGGATATAGCTGGTATTTTCTCGTTCCGGGAGCCATCTGGAAGAAGGTTTCATGGTCCCCATCAGACGGATCGCTGTCACCTGAACCTATAAAATATCCCGTCCTAAACCAGGGTTTCCAGGGCATCTTTGTGAACTGGTAACCGATTTCGCCAGCAACTCCGTAAGCATCATGATCCCTGTCATACCAATCACCGGTTTGCACACCTCCCCATAACAGAGTATCCAGCTGGCCCGGCCCCCAATCATATATACCCAAGATATGCCCCCCAAACATCTGCACCTCTATATCGGCATGGGAACAAGAACGGCCTTCGTTATCAGGTCGTTGAGTACAATCTCTCTTGTCTTCATAGTTATAAAAAAACGCAGCGAATTCAGTATCCGGAAGCAGCGTCCCTTTTTTAGCCGTTAATGTGGTAGTAAAAATATCAATATCGTCAATGGTTACATCAATGTCTTTCTCCCATCCTCCCTGAGTTGGATAGAAAAATGAAGTGGTCAAATTAAACCTGTCATCATCCCATCCAGCCATGACCCCATCAAAACTTCTGCCAAAAGCGGACCAGCCGAAAGGGCTAATCATCCTGTCTGCAAGACGCATGTTCTTTAGAATATTAAATTTTTTCCCGTCTTTTTCATCCTGCACCTCTAGTCCATCGCTATATTCAAATCTACCGCCTTTAAAGAACAAATTTGTGTCAAAAAGATTATTCAGACGAAGATAAGCCTGGTGAACACCAAAATCATAGGGATTCTCTTCGGGATTATGAAGATAATATAAACCGCCCATCCCAAAAGGGCCGGTCTTACTTGAAACTGCATCATCGGGCAGATCAAACATATGAACATATTGAGGCTGAAAGAAAATCTCCATGTCTTGGCGAGTATATTTCAAATTCAAGCGGGTTCTTTGGAAACTAAAGCTGTAGTCATTGTTTGTATTATTGCCTTTATCTGTTCCAAACCAATTCCAGTAGGCATATCTGTAAAGAATGCTCCCTCCCAAAATCAGCTTCTCATCTTTATCCTCGGATTCGTATAATTTAAATCCTCCTTCAGGAAAAGAATAAGGCCAACCCTTAGTTTTATCTTCCTGTCCTTTGGCATTAGTAACAAAAAGCATACTCGCCGCTACCAACAAAATGATGATTCTAAGGTTCCACAATTTCATACTTAATATCTCCTGTTTTTTACCTTGTTTTTCCAATTTTAAAATCTTGTTACTGCAAACCAAATCTATCTATGTGAACGAATCAGCTTGGTTAAAGCATCTTCGCTCTGAACCCCTATCATTCGCCTTACCGGTTTTCCATTTTTAAACAATATAAGGGTTGGTATTGACCTAACCTGGAATGCATTTGCCAGATCAGGATGTCTTTCTATATCGACTTTTACAACCTTTACGTCTTTTTCAGAGTCTGCTGTCAGGTTTTCCAAAATAGGACCCTGTATCAGACAAGGCTGGCACCAGTGCGCCCAGAAATCGACTAAAACTATTCCTTCGGCTATCTCATTTTCAAACGTCCGATCTGACAGATGAACAACTCTACTTGCATGGAATACATTTGCTTCATTGCTGCCAGCTTGATGGTCGGAGTTACCATAAATTTTCCCAAAAACAAAAATTGCAGCGAAACCCAGCAAACACGCAAATAAAAACCACAAAAATACAATCTTTGGTTTATTTACAGATTTAATAAACTTTGCCATTTTTTGTTTCAGCTTTCTTCGCTAACTAACAAATGATTCACGGCATCGAGAAGCCTATCTTTAGAATGCACGCCAATAAACCTGTTTACTTCTCTGCCATCTTGAAAAAGCAGCAGTGTCGGGATTGCTTGCACATCATATTGTTTTGACAAATCTGGAATATCCTGAGCGTTTACGTTGATAATTTTAAGCTTATCTTTCAATTCCTCAGAGAGCTCTATGAGCACAGGAGACTGACTTAAAGATGGCTGACTTAAAGGTAACCAAAAAACAACAAGCCTTACCCCTTCTTTTATTAATCCAGAAAACTGCATGCTGCTGCGTGCCTCAATTATCATTCTGAAATTTTCCTATAAATGCTCAATCAGCCTTCGTACATATTTTGCTATTTGGAACACCGACTGTGTAAGAAGGGTAGCAAAAGGCTTGCCAATCTTGACTTCGCGGCAAGATTTTACGTTACCTCTTAACTTAAAGGAACTTAGGAGTGGGAAAGAGAAAGGTTGAAAAAAATGAAGTGAAGGAAAGTTTGCGCCAACCGTTAATTAGTTTGCGCTAAAGTTCACACCTCCAACCGTTTCATTTTCTTATATAGGCCGGTTCGTGTTATGCCAAGGATTTTGGCTGCTTTGGTTTTATTGCCATTTGTCTGCTTTAGAACAGCATAAACTTCTTCTTTTTCATCACCTTTGTGAGTCCGGGCATAAGGTACTTTTTCAGGATTTTCCGACCCATAAAGCACTTGTGGAGGGAATTTTTCCTCTGTCAGGATCTTTTCAGATTTGCTTGTAAGGATGAACGCATGTTCTACAGCATGTTCCAACTGCCGTATATTTCCTGGCCATTGACATAGTTCCAATATGTGCAAGGCTTTGTGAGTGCAACTTTCAATGTTTTTATCATATTTTTTATTAAACATTCTGATAAAATAACCTACCAAATCAGATATATCTTCCTTGTGTTCACGCAGGGCAGACACATTTAATCCCATAACATGTAATCTGTAATAGAGGTCCTCGCGAAACTGACCGGTCTTGACTAATTTAAGCAAATTCTTGTTTGAGGCCGCAATAATTCGCACATCGATATTTCGAGGTGTACTTTCTCCGACCTTTGTTATTTTTTTTTCCTGGAGTACTCGAAGTAATTTGACCTGCGATGCAAGTGAGAGTTCACTGACTTCATCCAAAAACAAAGTTCCGCCGGAAGCCTTTTCAAAACTACCTGTCCTATCCGAGATAGCTCCGGTAAATGCACCGCGCACATGGCCGAACAATTCTGCTTCAAGTAGAGATTGTGGCAGAGCCCCGCAATTTACAGGCAGGAAAATGCTGTCCCCGCGATTACTCTGGCGATGTATTGTTCTTGCAACTAATTCTTTGCCTGTACCGGTCTCGCCTTCAATTACTATATTGACATTAGTGGGAGCAACCATTTCTATTTGGCTATAAAGCTCTCTCATTTTTTTCGAATGACCTATAAGCTCACCAAACCGGCCGCTTTGAGCTATTTCGTGTTTTAGAAGTCGAATTTCTGTTCTTGCCTGCTTTATCAAACTAACATCTATCATCGCCTCAATGGCACCGATAACCTGTCCCTTGTCGTCATAAACAGCACGGGCTTTTCTCATTACCGGCAGGATTGATCCATCCTTGCGATTTATTTCACATTCGACCTCTCCTATTTTGCCGGGTGATTTTAATGGACAAAAGTCGGCCGACTTGGCTGCGTTATCAGCAGAGCAAAGATTCATCCGCAGAGTCGAACATGCATTGCCCACCATTTCAGAAGCTGTATAGCCGGTAAGTTCTTCGGCCGGTTTGTTCCAGAAGATTATGCGTTCATTCGTATCAACAACAAAAACCGCACAAGGAACAGCCTGAACAACAGCTTCCTGGAAAAATCTGTTCAAATGCTGTATCTCTGTCATCTTAAAGTACCTTCTTTCAAAAACAGTTGATTCTGCTTCTTTAAAATATCATATTTTATTGCATTGGTCGGACACTCATCAATACATTTACCGCAGGACCAGCAGTCCGGCAGGAAATGTTTTCTTTTATTTTCATAGATTGCCTTCATTGCTTCAGTCGGGCAGGCCTTTTGACATTTTTTACAATCTATGCACTTATCTCGTTCTATCCTGATTTTGTTAATCGCTATATCTTGCAGCAGCCATGCCCATAAGCCAAATGGGCATATAAACTGGCAAAATGGACGAAAGACAAAAAAACTTGCCAATACCAAGACTGCCAAGCTGTATAAAGCAAAAGGAGCCAGGTTTGCCGGGCGAAACAGTTTGAAATAATTTACCTGGTGAAAAATTACAAAGTTCTTAATATCAAGGCCGATTCCAAAAAGCAGCATAATAAATACAATAAAAAAAA
>QNBT01000184.1 GCA_003644205.1 Planctomycetota bacterium
CCCATTACGAACAGCCAGGCTCGACCAAGGCAAATCACCATCGCCTATGGGCCAAAGTACCAAAGTAATAAATGCCAGTGGTTGCTCATTATCCACCAGGAGTTATACGTTTAGCCCGCGGCAGAATGACGACATATTAAAGAGTTAAGCCAAAAAGTCAACTATAAATTGTACCGGACACCTTTGGTTCTCTTGACTGAGCAATTGTCGTTACTTATATTTTACATAGTGAGTTTGCACCCAAACAGGCGGCACAGTTATTTCAAGATTTGAAACCATGAACAGAAAATGGGTCATACGGTCGTCGGCCCTTATGTTGGCCGGCATAGCGGGACTTGCAGTGGCGATTCTGCCCAAAATACACCAGCAGCGCCAAACGGCCGGCTATAAGCTGCAAGCCGACAACCTCACGGCCGATTATTTCAGCCTGTATGATGACCAGGCAAGGCTAAAGACGCAGGAACAGTTGAAAAAAGAGCGGCAACTCAGGTTGAAAGCAGACTTAGCGGATTTGGCCAAAGGTGATAAGACAGCGCCGATGTTTGCCGACCTTATATATGGGAACAACTGGCAGGAAGAAATCCGCAGATACAGGAACAAAATGATGCTGACAAATTACCTTCTTGGTGCATCAATCACAAGCATTCTGGCTGGTCTTATTATTGGCCTTACATACCGTGGGCAACACATCATCCCCGCCTCCTTTGGCAGGCTTGGAAGATTATGGCAGGAAAGAATGAAAGTATCCGCAAGAAACAGCGGGGAGGTAGAGGCCCAAGTGGTTGCCTCACAGCAGTGGGATACAGACTCCGGACGACGTGAACAGTGTTTGTCTGACGAAACCGAACCTGATGGCGAAAGGAGTTACTCTGGCCGGCGTCGGGGGCAGAACCTGGCCGGTTCACTGGGACTGAAAGACTCGCTTGGGCGTCAGGCCCAGGGGTTCGGCAGTAATACCGCCCAATTCCCAAACTCGGTATTTATGTCAACCGAACCTGTTACCAACACGCTAAACGAACTAACACAGGAGGTCTCAGCCATTCGCGAATTTGCGGCCAAGCAACAGGACAGAGTCATACAACTGCAGGAAGGTTATGACTGGACAATCATAAAGCGATTCTGTCTTCGCATTATCCGTTGTATTGATAATCTTGACGACCGTATCAGCAAACTGAACGGCACCGGCGAGCTCGTGCAGTATCTCCGGGACGTCAGAGACGAGTTGGTTTTCGCCCTTGAATCCAGCGGAGTGGAGCAATTCGAGCCCCAAATCGACGCGGATTACAAGGGTTTGGAAAAAACCGCCGAGGCGGTGCATGCAAGACAGCACTCCGACCAGGCCCACCTTTCGGGAAAAATTGCGAAGGTGGTCAGGCCGGGCTACCAGTATGTTCTAAACGATAACGACGTAAAGATAGTCAGGGCGGCTCAGGTAAAACTATATCTTTAAGCTCGTATGTGATTTACGAGGTGGCGAAAATGAGTAACTTAGCAGGTATTGACCTTGGAACAACCTTTTCGGCGATTGCTATACTAAATGATATCGGCAAAGCCGAAATTGTGCCAAATGCGGAAGGTGAAAGAATTACACCTTCGGCGATTTATTTCGATGATGCCGACAGCAGTATAATTCGGGTCGGCATCGAAGCGGTAAATTCACGACATCTAAATCCCGACCGCTCGGTCCGGTGGATTAAACGCCATATCGGCGACACCGATTATCGTCTGAGCATAGACGGAAAAGACTGGACACCACAGGAACTGTCAAGTCTGATATTGAAGAAGCTCAAACAGGACGCCGGCATTGAGAACGGCGAGATTACCGACGTGGTCATTTCCGTTCCCGCCCACTTCGACGAGACCAGACGAAAGGCCACGATGGACGCCGGGACCATGGCAGGTCTGAATGTGATAGGGATTGTCAATGAGCCTGTCGCAGCGGCCTTGTATTACGCTACGACACATAATGTGGCCGGCAGAGTTCTCGTGTACGACCTCGGCGGCGGAACGTTCGATGTTACTATGTTGGATGTAAAAGATAAGGACATACAAATCGTCTGCTCGCAGGGAGACCACGCACTCGGAGGAATTGATTTTGACAGGAAGATACTCGAAATGTTTGAGCAAGGGTACAAAGACCACCACGATTCGGAGCTGATTAGCTGCCGCGAGGAGAGGGCGAAATATGAGGATGAAGCCGAAGACGCCAAAAAAACCCTTTCGAGAAGAGACGCTGTAAAGAAAATGCTTTACGGCCAGGCCGGGAGTATGCGATTCGAAATCAGCCGCCAGCAGTTTGAAGAGGCTATTGAGCCCCTTATAAGCCGAACGGATATCCTCGTGGAGGTAATACTCGAAGAAGCCGGCTGCAAGGCAACAGACGTCAACAAGGTCATACTTGCAGGCGGCAGTACGCGAATGCCCGTAGTCCGGAAGCGGCTCCAGCAAAAGTTCGGCTTTGCACCTGAAATAGCAGTAAACGTCGATGAGTGTGTCGCACTCGGAGCAGCGATACAGGCCGGACTAACAAAATTAAAGGATGAGCCGGATAAGATTTCGGCGGGTATTTCCGGGGGGCTAAAGGACGTCAGGCTCAAAGACGTTTGCAACCACAGCTACGGGACAATATGTGCTCCAAAGGACCGCCAGACAGGTCAGTATGTTGTCGAAAACAGAATTATTCTGCCTAAGAACACTCCATTGCCTTGTGAAAAGTCGCAACAGTTTTACACAATGGTTGACGGCCAGACCCAACTGGAGGTAACAGTAACCCAGGGCGAGGACACAGACCCCGATTATGTCAACAAGATTGCGACGGAGGTATTTGAGCTGCCTCCTGACCGGCCCGCCGGTAGGCCTATCAAGGTTACATACAGCTACGATACGAATCAGCGGATGCACTGCAGGTTCGAGGACGAAGAATCAGGCAAGAATCTTGAAGTTGACTTCTGCATCGGTGCCAACGACGAACTGACCCGGGCGGACGTCGAACAAAAGGCACAAGAACTGGTAAGCTTCAAAGTGGAGTGATGTTCGCACCGGAATCGGCCTATGCTCGAAGTTATCCTCATACTGCTTGTTTTGCTCGTTTGGCTTGGCTGGGTGCAACCGTGGGTACCTCGATTTGTAACCAACAAAAAAAATACACCTACACGACAATCACAAAGAGCAAGTGACCTTCACTGCCGGGTTGAACTGACAGGAGCCGATGGCCGGAATAACGAGTCCGTAGCTTTCGAAGTAAAGATTCGTGGCCTTGTTTCAGCGCCGTCGGAGGGGTGCGAGGTGAACGTGCAGGTCCTGATTGCGGATGTTGCCGACGATCTAAGCGAGCCAAAGCCTGTACTGAGTACGGTCAGGCAATTTCAGATGGAAGATTCACCCGCCTTTTGTTTCCGCACGCATATTGGCAACCTTCCAGCCAGCCGAACCATCCTGTCAAACTGGACGCCGATCGCACAAATCCGTGCGGATTTGCTGAGATTTCCCCGCAAAGGCAAAAGAACGCTGAAATTCGTCACATCAATAATATCCGTGGCAGGTGACCGAGAACTGGCCTGCGGGGTGGCAACAGTCAATTATCAAAATAGCCACACCGGGTACATAGATGCAAAAGAAAATCAACAGCGAAGCGAAATACTCTCAATCCGGCTGGCTGGTGCCCTCTGCCTCTCGGCTGGACAGGTAAATGAGTCCGCAGCCGAAGTTGTCACCGATTGGCTAAGTGCACGAATCAAGCCGTCAGCTAACAAAGATGACCGGGCCCGGAGGCGCGACGAACTTAAACAATCATTGCAGGATGCGCTTGGAACCTGCGGGACGAACAACCGGTCCGACATCGACGCTGTATGTCGGGAAATGGCCGAAACGGCGACTATCATTGAACGTTATGAGGCCATGGAACTTTGCCTGCAGGTAGCAAGGGCCACCGGCATAATTAATCCCGAGAATATCGCAATGCTAACAAACCTCGCGAATTTGCTTGGCCTGGACCCGGACAAATTCCTGGCAATGGTGCAGAAGACTTTGCCGCTTGACATTTACGAAAAACAAGATGTCCATTTCATTTTGGGCATAACAGCCGATATGGCTTCGGACGAGGTTCGCAGACGGTTGAACCGTGAATATCGCAAGTGGAATGCGAGAGTAACTCACCCGAACCAGGACACCCGAACTCAGGCAAACCGGATGCTTTCGCTCATAGCAAAGGCACGCGCAAAATACGTTTGTAAAACATGCAGGGTATGAGTACCAATCCTGCACCTATCATAATAAATCTTGGCACTCGACTGCCAATGGCCATATATATTCGGGTGCCACTGTCAAGCGTCAGCTTGGCAGTGCAAAGCGATCCCAGACTACAAGCTCAATTACCCCTCCCTCACGGTCGGGGCTCTGTTTGCGAAGCTAACCCGAATATTTCACCACCTATGAAGAGCTCAAAGTCAAGTAACCAAATCTCCCTTCCCACAATTTTTTGTTTTGAGGGCATCCCTTACTTCCATATTCGGTTCTATGTTCAGTAAAAGCTATCTTTGAGCCGCCCTTTTTTTGATATGCTCTTTCGAAAGTAACCCCGGAGGTTCGGTAGTAACCATAAACGTAACACTCTGTCCTACACACACAGTTTCTTCGTTTGAGGTTACAGAGACTATCAACAACCAGTCGCATTCTCCATTTCTACACGTTCTACAATCGTACGGATCGCAGCAGTCGCCTTCGCATGCATCTATCCATTCCTTCTGAAAATGTTTCGGCCTCGGTGCCATATCTTCTTTGCTTCTGCGGTCGTAATAGCTCACTTGCCCGCCCGTGCGCCCCGATCAAAGCAATGTCCAGCTTGTTACCGGGAGCCTTTGCACCGAAGAGCGTGACGCTGGGTAAAATGATAAGCCCTGTACCAGTGGCGACTGTTGATTTCAAAAATGTTCGTCTCGTCGATCGTTTTTCCCCCCGTTTTATTCCTACAACGCCATTTAACATTAGAAAAATGGTTTTGACGTTAAAATCCGAAGCACGAATCCGGCAGGACTGCCGGACTAAATCCTAAACAATATCAAATGTTCAAAATCCCAATTTTCAAAA
>QNBT01000185.1 GCA_003644205.1 Planctomycetota bacterium
CTATTCGTTCCTCACCCGTTCGCCACTAACTATCATTTCGGTTACCCAAGCAGATAGTCCGTTCGACTTGCATGTCTTAGCCACGCCGCCAGCGTTCGTTCTGAGCCAGGATCAAACTCTTCAGTTTGTATCGTTGACTAAGCCCCTTTCGGGGCGTTGTCTTCGAAAATTGGACTCAACGTTTCGCTCACGCAACGAAAGTTTGCGTCCGACCGCAGATTTATGGCTCTGCGGCAAGCACACCTAAATTTTTAAGAGCCGACGACGAAGCGTGAATATAGTCGCGGGCCCTACACTTTCGCTGCTTTAGCTGGTTTGACTGTTAACTTGTAAAAGAGCCAATAAAAACCCCGCCGCCGGCAGGCCTCCTGCCAAGCCGAGTCAACGGGCTGCGCTTAGCGCGCAAAATCGATATTTCGGCACACATACCATCCTTGGCTCAACAGCCTCCGAACACCTTAGTTTACGCAATAAAAAAACTATCGTCAACAAAAAATCTAAAAATTTTTGCTATTTTTTCTTTTTTCGGTCTTTTTGGTCGTTTTTTGAGCCTTTTTGTTCATTTGCAAGGCCGGATTCGCCCTTTAACAAGGCCTGTGGAAAGTCACAAAAATGCCTTGAGATACCTCAGGCTCTGCTGAGCCTGTTGAACGCTTCCGCATTCTACGCTCATAACTATATCCTGCGGGGCCTTTTTGCAGACTTCTATTACTGCTTTCCAATCGATTACTCCCTCGCCGCATGCACAGCCGAGGGGGGTCCCTGTTACTTTTCCACGCTGGTTCTGGGACTGGGCGATCGAGATATCTTTGGCGTGGAGGTGAACGAGTCGGCCAACGACATGCTCAAGCCATTGGATGGGGTCATGGCCGCTGAGGTAGCTGTTGCCGGTGTCGAAATTGATCCCGATTGCAGGCGAATCGACGAGTTCGTAGATTTTGTCAAGCCCGTCGGGGTTCTTGCTGTACTGCTGGTGCGGTTCAAGCCCAATCAATATGCCCCGCTCCTCAGCTAAGGCAGCAGATTCTTTGAGCACATATCGCATCAACACGTGGTCTTCATGTTCCGTTGTCCAGGCGGGTTTTGGGCCTTCATCCGTATTCACCACCGGCGCACCGCATTCCGCCGCAAAACGAATCGCCTGCTTAAGATACTCACAACTTATCTCAGGCTTACACAAAGGCGTATGCGAAGACAAGCTGGATAGCTTTATCCCTGCCTTATCACAAATCCTCCTGACCCGGTAAGGGTCATCGAGCATTGAAACACTGTGAAAATACCCCGCTTCACTTAAAAGTTCGCGGCCCCAATGAACCATCGGCTCAACATATTCATAACCCAACTCAGCAGCTTTTTCGACAGCCCACTCAAAGGACTTGTCCTCGTGTCGGACAAATTCATTATTTATGCCTATTCCGATTCGACCCATGTTTTACTCTCCATTTGAAAATCATAAAACTTTCAAAGTTCGAAAGCTCACAAAATAATCTGCTGCTTATCCATATCAAAGCGAGCGGTCTTTCCGGCACGAAGTGCCCACATACCCATAATCAACGCCGTCTGCGTTCTATACGCCAGGTCAACCGGACTGAATGTTTCCTGGCTGCCCTGTCGTACACAGCTTACAAGGTTTCGCATGTGATTTACCATATCCTCACCATGCTCGATGTCAAAGGTCTGTCGCTTCTTCTTAGAGCCCTCAACCGGAATAAAAATGATTTTATTGGTCTTTATGTCGATCGTAAGCGAACCTTCCCAGCCACGCACTACAGGTATTCGCGAACCCGCACCGCGGTGACCATGAGCAAGGTAATCATTGCCCTGCGTGCCCATAATTGCCACAGAATACCCTTGGGGATAATCTACGAACATATTAAACGTATCCGGCACCTCGCGCTCCTCATAGCGGTACTTGCCACCTGTCGCAACTACCGCGCTTGGCATTGATATATTCATAATATCTGCAACAGGTGTGAACGAATGGGGATACAAATCCGTTACCGGCCCGCCTGCATAATCCTCATACATTCGCCATCGGAAGAATCTGCTCACATCAAATTCGCGATTCGGAGAATCACCAAGAAAAGCCTCCCAGTTCAAATCCTTACCGGGTTTTGCATTCGGGTCATCTATCGGCATTCCACGCTCTCCCCAGTCACCGACGCGGAAATAACCGCATTCGGCATGAAGGGGCTTGCCGATCAGTCCGTCTTTGACAAGCTGTTTCATCTGACGCCAAGCACTGTCGCTCATGCCCTGAGTCCCTAACTGGAACGTCATGCCGGACTTCTTCACCTCTTCTGTCATGCGCTTCAAAAGATCAAACTGCCTCCAGTGTGTAATGGGCTTTTCAGCATAAACCCCTTTGCCGGCCTTTACAGCATCTATCACCTGATACCCGTGATGATGGTCGCAGGTAGCAACAGTTACAATATCCACATCAGGATTCGCTAAAAGCTCCATGTGATCCATATAGCCTTTCGCGCCATATGCATCCGCAGCTTTTTGCATCCGAGGCCGATATACATCACAAACTGCAACTATTTCGATGTTGTCGCCGTCATCCTTCATCCACTTTAATATCTGAAGATGCGCGTTGCCTCTGCCCCCCACACCTATCACCCCTACACCAAGCCGGTCATTGGCGCTTTTACCAGCAGTCGCAGCGCGCACTCTAACCGAACCCGCCGCAGCCGCTATGGCCGCTGTAGTGCCGGCCTTTCTTATAAACTGCCGTCGAGTCAGGTCGTCATTTTTACCTTTTGAATTTATTTGTGTCATTATTGCTCTCCTTTTTTATACCTAAGCCTCTCATTCTAAACCTCTCTACAATTTTCAGCCAGCGATGATACATCTTATCCACCTGCGCTGGTTCAGCCGCACCGTCCCAGAGCGCTATGCCGTAACAGACAGACAAGGGCTTATCTGCTTTTATGACCAGCGGGTTCTCATGCAGCGCCATCGTCGCCGACATATATGCAAAAGGCCTGGCCATTGTAAACCAAGTCGCAGGATACCGTATGTTCTCTGGATAGTCAAACATGGCAACAGTAATATCCTTACCTTCAACCTCGACAGTATGTGCACACCATCTCGAGCGAACAAGCCGTTCATCACCTCTGTAGATTTTACCTTCTTTCATGTCAGCGTTAAAGAAACTCCCCTTGGAATCCATAGAGCGCACAAACCGCATCCCAAGCCCAAAATAATGATTGCCGGAAAATGTCACCTTTTCCTCACCCTGCGGCACCACAAACTCCGACCGCCAGGTCAACAGGGTTACCTTCTGCTCTTTAATCTCAGCCAACTCAAGAACTCGCTGCTCTCTCAACAGCAACCGGCCGTCGGGGGGATTAACCCACTCAAGCTGCTGACCAAAAGAAGCCATCTGCAATTCCTTGTGACTCTCAACCTTCACCGAATTAATTTCTATATGTCGCTGTCTTCCCGGCGCAATCTGCTCCTCCCAGAAATCCGTTCCATTTACACTTACCGCAAACATCAGGCCGTGATGATGCACATGGTCTGCCGGCGAATCCAGCAGCACATTGAATCCTGCCGGTGTACAAAGTTCTTTAACATACGGTTTAAACGGAACATCGTAATACCGGTATCCAGCTACAGGCTCAGCACCTCTGTAGAACAAAACGGTGTCCTTGTTAACCTTTAAACCGACGGCCTTTTCATGATTTGCCCGGCAGCAAACACAAGCCGCCAGTAGCACTGCCGCCCCCGTTGTCAAACAACACCCCGATTTCAGACCCTTGTGCATAAAAAACCTTCCGCTGCTTAAGCCGTATCCTTGCCGTATCTGATTATTACATCAAAAAACGTCTTGGTCAACATCAAAAACAATCGTCTTCCTTGACAGATGCGCCATATTGCCTATGATTAGGCCATGGTAAAAACCTACAAAATAAAGGTGCAAACGAAGGGCAACTGCCACGTCGCGGATATAATGGGCCAGGTGCGGTCGGTACTGGCCGAATCCGGTATCACAGACGGAGCGGTTGTGCTTTTTAATATAGGCTCAACGGCAGGCATCACTACAATAGAATACGAGCCGGGTTTGGTGAACTATGATATGGCCGCACTGTTCGAGAAAATCGCGCCTGCGAATGGTTATTACGAACATGAAAAGACCTGGCACGATGACAACGGCCATGCACACGCAAGGGCAAGCCTGTTGGGGCCGTCGCTTAGCGTGCCGATTGTCGATGGCGAGCTGACCTTAGGCACATGGCAGCAAATCGTCCTTATCGATTTCGACACACGAGCAAGAACCCGGACAGTAATCTGCCAGATTATCTCATGAGCGGCCATGTGTTGCTCTGGCCACACACGCGGGAATTTTATGCACGGCCGGCTGTTCCGGAAATTTCTCACATTCCCGCATTTTTTCACATTATAAACCATAATGGCACGACACGGCAACTCCTGTCTATACAATCCTTGTGTATTTCCGCGTATCATGTATAATAATACTGTTTTCTTTGAGAGGCCGTTATTCGAAGCGAAATGATGATACAATCGTCACCGGCTCTACTTCGCTCTACGAGCTACGAAGGGCAAGCGGCGGCAGGCCAATAAAATAGGAAAGGAGAAAATGCTGTGACCAATGATGGAAGTGTCAAGAGCAAAACAATAGAAGACAAACCATCACAGGAAGCAGAAATAAGTACACTTGCAATTGTTACTCTAATCACAAGTGTATTGATAATACCCTTTTTGGCGTTATCTATATATAGAGTGGCTGTCCAGTCCTGTCTTTCAGAGGGCCTTACCTATCCCCTGGGTTTATCTTCACATGCTTACGCGAAGTTAGTCAAATTATGTAATGTTTTGCCTGTAGTTCCTGTAGTGTCAGGTATTGTCGCATTGATAAGAATTGGTTTCAGTCGAAAAAGACTTTATGGAAAGGCGTATGCTATATCGGGAATAATTTTAGCAATTGTATCCGCCGCTATTTACTGGGCAAGTGCGCTAATTTTGGTATTCTTGGATTGGCCAGCTTAGGAAGGAAAATTAAGGCCAGACGTTTTTTATGGATAAAGACAAAACCAAATCCGGC
>QNBT01000186.1 GCA_003644205.1 Planctomycetota bacterium
CCGGCTGGTTGATAACGGCGCTATCTTTCTCGAAATCAAGCCCTGCGGCAAGTGCCTGAACCGTTTGCTGAGGCAGCGCCGGCGTCAGTATATTGGCTGAATGTGCAAGCAGATTGGACCACAGGATAACGCACACACCAATACCGAACATAACGTAACCGAGCCTTCGCGTTACAACGGCAGGCATTTCAGCAAACATACCAGGTTCCGGCCGGCGCTCTTTTAACGCCGCAAGGAGGACATTGACCAACATAAGCAAAATGAATACTACCAGTGTCAGGGTAATGCCTAAAACCGGAACGATGACAAGAGCGGTGAGGAAGGCCCCTGCCGCTGCTCCGATATGGTCGGACATTTCGAGCCTGCTCGCCGCTCTGCCGGTCTCGACGCCGACATCAGCTAATCGGGCCGCTGCCAACGGAAAATAAGCGCCTGTGCAAAGGCCCGCCGATACAAATATCACGGCAAAGGTGGCGCGAGTCCAGTCCTCGAGCGGCCAAGCGGCTGCGGCACCGAGAATAACCGCATGTACAATCACGGAGACCAGCAATAGTGTCGCCGTTCGAATGTTCCGGCTTACCAGGAAATACCTTGTCAACACCCCCCCGCAGGTCAGGCCCACCATAAAGATTGATGAGATAACGCCTACGTGCAGGTATAACGAGCCGAAGCGTGTCTGATAAAGGTACATCAGCACAATCACCACGCCGATACCCACCCAGCCGGCGGAGAAAACGAGAAACGTACCGTTAAAGGCCCAAGGCGATCCAGTTGGTGGGGCAAGCTCCACCCTACCCTTCCAAACATAGACGGCTCGCAAGACGGCGAAGACGAACAGCGGAATGATAAAGGGCCATAAACCTGCAACAGCAAGATATTTGACCAGCTTAGTTGCGGGAGCGCCCGACTGTTTTGCCGAAAGCAGCAAGGCGTACATACTGGCGAGCGGCCTGGCATCGCGGTTGACCAAGAGTTTGGGGGGCATGTCAGCCGAAGCATAAGCATCGAGGGCCTTGGCCGCACGGTCCGGCAGGTAAACAGACATCAGACCTTCAGGCGGAAAAATTTCGGCGGCGCCTTTTATCGCGCTGAAGCGGTCCATGAGTGTACCTGGTTCACCTGTTAGAAGGGGTGAATCCGAAGCAAGGAGCCATGTTGCTTCGCCGGGGGTTATCACAATCTGTGAGAAGACCTTCTGGAGTGTGAGCTTCGTTGAAGCGCCCAGGCTTACAAGTTCTGTGCCCATAATATTTTCGCCGCCCGATATGCGAACGGCCAGGACGCCTTGGGGCGCCAGAGATTTTGAAATTTGCCGGTAAAACTCAAGCGTATAATAACGGTTCAACACGGAGTTTGTTGCATCCGGCAGATTGATGATTGTTATATCGTAGGATCGGGCGGCTTGCGCCGCCGCGCTTTTGTAGGATTGTCGTTTTTGGGCAGATAGGCCGCGTACATCAGTAGCGAGGCGATCGAAGCGCTTATCGGTTATCCTGAACCGGGGCGGCACAAATTGTTCAACTTTGTTTGCGTACTCGGTGTCAGGATATGCCCAGGTAACCTTTTCAATTTGTTCGAGTCGCAATAACCGGCGGCACAGGCCCAATCCTGAACCAATCACTAAGACTTTCCTTGCTTTGGGATTTTGAGAAAGGCAAATCGCCACGACGCGCCCTGCCGATTCGACATCGGGTATCGCCTCAGCCACACTGCCCTGGCGGACAGTGAGCCACTGGCCCTGATAACTTCCATAAAGATATTCGGCCTGTGCGGTGCTGAAGGAACCTTCAAAAGCGGTTTCAGGCAACAGTTTGCTCCATTTGGCAAGGCGAACGCGCTGCATAACGTTGCTGTCAAGACCGGCCACAAGACAATACAGTATGCCGAGAGAAATCGCAGCCGGAAAAACCGCTGTGAGGCGGCGCCGGCTGGTGAGTCTGACACCAAGTGCGGCTAATGAGATGATTAATGCTATTATAAAGAAAATCCTTGCCGAACCGGCGCCGAATGTCAGAAGTATCGTTACGCCAAGCCCGCCGCAAAAGCTGCCGGCCGCCTCAAGGATATATACCCTGGAAACTGCAAGTGTGTCATCGCGCCGGCTCCATCCGGCGGCGGTCGGGAAAAACAATCCGGTGATGCAACTTAGGGGAGCATTTACCAGGGCCGACATAACAATCATAAGTGCCGTTGGAAACATTTCGTAGGATTGTATGCCGGCTAATTGCCGACCGTGCAGTATTAACATCCATTGCAGGATAAATGCCGGGATATAGGCCAACAAGAGCAGCTCGATGTGCCGTTCGAGGCGGTCAGCCAAGCTCTTGCTTCTATAAACAATGAAAGCTCCAATGCCGACCCACAGAAACCACGAGGCGAAGAAGATGCCAACGGCAATATCGTTGCCCTCAAAAGTTGTGATAAACTCGCGGAAAAGAAGCGTCTGTGCAGTAATTGTAAACAGGCCGTAGCTGAATATGAAAAAGCTGCGCACCGGTTTCATCATTCATGCTCACCAAAGACATCCGCCTGAAAGGTGAGGAACTCGGCGTCTTGCTTCCAGGCCTCAGGTGATAGGCCCGCCTTGACCGACAAATGTGAGAGCATCTGGTTCACATTCCAGCCCTGCTCCGGCGCAACCTGCGGCAGGAATACAGCCGAACGACCTTGCTTTCTCAGAATTACTCCGTCTGTGCCGATTCTGATTTGGTCGGGCGAGGCAATCTGCTTTGGGACCGTCAGCGCGGAAATCTCAAAGACAAGTTCGTCGGATTCAGCGCCGGTTACCGGCGGAAAGCGGTAATCATTAACGCCGGCGTTGACGGCGTTTCGGATGACCGATTCATACAGGGGCCCGCGCGGAATTATGTCACCGATGCAGCCCCGCAGCATACGATGCTTTTTGAGAGTAACAAATGCCGCCCCTTCGCGCTTCATGGCATCGGTTACTTCTACACCAACATCAGATGGAGTGGGCGTTTTTTTCTCCTTGAGGTAAAATTCGAGAGACCGTCTTGCCAGTTTCAATAGTTTTTCTTTGTCAGCCGGGCTCAGTTTTGTGATTTGATTTTCTTCTTCCATAGGATTTTCCTGGTTCCATTTTCCGCTAAAGGCCACCGCAAGGTAACTTACCGAATTGCTGAAATCGCCCAATATCTCACCGCTGGTTGTGTATTTGATCAGCTCAGCCTTGGTTGATTCGGGGCACATCGTCAGAAGTATTGCAATCGGAATATAGCCGCATATTGTCGCTCCGGTCTTTCGCTTGTATTCCAAAAAGCCCTTGGGGTCAAGATTGGCAATATGCTCGAACGCCCCCATATCGAGTTTTTTTATCTGGTCGGGGATATTTTCTTTGAAGGGTGTGTAGTCGTAGTTTGGGCCGTAATGCACGAAGTCGGAACTTGCAACAACAAGAGTATCGTTGTCAACAAGGCTCAACAGGGTAGCGGCGGCACTTTTAATCTGCTGCAGCGAACACTGTCCCGCCACAATCGGCACAAGCTCAAAATCGGCCCGGCCGTACTGTAAAAGGGGTACCTCAATCTGAACACTGTGCTCGTATTGGTGCGCCTGGCCAATAGTGCGAAACATCGGGTTTGTTTTTAGTTTTGCTATGAACTGAGTGTCCAGCGGCACCAGGCCCAATGGTGTGCTGTAATGTGTTACTTCAGGCACACTGAACTCACCCGGCATACGCGCGTAGTGACTGGGGCCTATGACAACAATCCGCTTGTAGTGTTTTGCGGCGGTCTTGACACCATAAGCAGCGGTTTGCCCCGAATAACGGTAACCTGCATGGGGCAGGATTAAGCCGATGACATCGGTTTTCGTCTTGACTTCGGCTTGTTTAAAGAATCCGGTAATTTGTGAATTCATCGCCCCTGCATCGGCAGGATACCAGCCTCTCTGCGCCAGGGCGCTGGTAAAAACAATCTCTTGGTTTTGGGCGGCTTCCAATTCTTTTTCCTCAAACTCAGACTTCATTTCTGATTTATTCTCCTTAGCTTCTGAACCGGCCGCTTTCCCGGCGGGCAAATCGCCGGATTTCGGGCAGCCAACGGATAATAGTCCAAGCAAACATAAAACGATTATCAAAGCTGCCGAGAATTTTTGACGACCTGCTTCATTGAACTTCATATCAACCACTCCATTTGCCAACATTGTCAATCTCACTTAGGCTCTTCACAGGCCCCGGATAGCTCCTGTGTCGGGCAGCTCTTGTGAACCTGCGCGGCACGGCTTTTTTGGCCATCCAGCAAACAAAGCCCAGTCCTGCCGAAACAGCACCGGTGAATACTTGCAGAAAATTACGCCGTGTCATTGCCATACTCCATAAATTTTTCTTGAACAATCCGGACAGCAGCCCCGGTTAAGCCTGTTTTGCAAAATTGTATATCCGCTGCGCTCAATCAAGAGACCTTTGCATGAGGGACAATATGTATTCTGGCCCTCGGCGCTCAGGATATTACCGATGTAAACATAATGCAAGCCTTCTTCCATTGCTATCCGGCGGGCCATATCCAATGTTTCAGCAGAAGTCGGTGGCAGATGCCGCATTTTGTAACGCGGGGAAAATCTCGAAAAATGCATCGGTGTCTCACTGCCGAGATTCGCCCTTACCCATTTAACAAGCCGGCGCACGTGGTCTGGTTTGTCATTCAGAGTCGGAATCACCAGATTGGTAACCTCAACCAGTATGCCACTTGCCTTTGCCATGACCAGGGCGTCCAGCACGGGCTTAAGTGTTCCGGAACAGACATCGCGATAGAAATCTTCAGTGATACCTTTCAAATCTATGTTGGCCGCATCGATAAATTTAAGCAGCTCTTTCCACGGCTCGGGATTAATATAACCTGCCGTTACAAGCACATTTCTAATGTTGTTTTGGTGTGCGAGCTTTGCGCTGTCGTATGTGTATTCGTAATAAACAATCGGGTCGGTATAGGTGTATGCCAGCGAAGGAAAGCGGTTCTCAGCGGCCAGTTCAACAAGTTTGTGGGGCGGATAAGGCGTAGCAGGTGTTTCCTCGGGGTTGGCCTGTGATATCTCCCA
>QNBT01000187.1 GCA_003644205.1 Planctomycetota bacterium
TTGATCTCGCCTCCGTAACAACCTATATCCGAATAGCCCATATCGTCAGACATGATGAGAACTATGTTGGGTCGCTTGGGCAGCTTGGTTTCAAGCGGCATATTTTGCAATTCAAGACAACCACCCATCACGAACGATGCAGTTGTTACCGATACCGCTTTCAAAAAATCACGCCGTTTCATTGAACTCCCTTTAATTACTTCCGGTGTTTCTATGGCTTTGTGTTCTTCTTTGTGAGTTCGGCGAGCTGTTGTGGCTCGATTTCTTGTGGTATTTCTTCCATTTTGCGAAGCTGGGCTTCGATTGAGAGTCTTTCGGGGATTTTCGGTGTGGCGGCTGCTTTGGGAACGGCTTTTATCTTTCGAGGTTTTGCTCCGTGGACCTTTTGGTACTGGTTACCTATTGCACGAAGCTTCTTGTATCGGTTCTCGAGCAGGTTGTCAATTTTGGTTCGTTTCAGGTCGCGCAGTGTCTTTATTATATACTGTTCGACGTTGTAAATAGTGTCGTGGAGGTTTCTGTGAGCACCGCCGAGAGACTCAGGGACGATGGCGTCCACAAGCCCGAGTTTCATGAGGTCTTTTCCCGTGAGCTTTAATGCCTGAGCGGCTTGCTCAGCCCGTGAGCCGTCCCGCCACAGAATCGCGGCGCAGCCCTCCGGCGAGATGACTGAATAGTATGCAAACTCGAGCATTGCTAAACGGTCGCCGACGCCGATGCCGAGTGCGCCGCCTGAGCCGCCTTCACCGATGACGATGCATATAATCGGGACTTTCAGTCGGGACATTTCCATCAGGTTCGTGGCGATTGCCTGGGCCTGACCCCTTTCTTCGGCGCCGATGCCTGGATGGGCGCCGGGGGTATCAATCAATGTAACAATAGGAAGACGGTACTTCTCGGCTAATTTCATCTTTGTCAGTGCCTTGCGGTAGCCTTCCGGATTTGGGCAGCCGAAGTTACAGGCGATTTTTTCTTTTGTGTCTCTGCCTTTGTTATGCCCGACAATTAAGACCTTTTCTCTGCCGATATGCCCCAGACATGTGATGATTGCCCTGTCGTCTCCGAAGCACCTGTCACCGTGGAGTTCGCGGATATCTTTTACCATCATTTCGAGGTAATCGTCCAGCAGGGGCCTCTTCGGATGGCGGGCAACCTGGACTATCTGCCAGGGCGAAAGCCGGGAGTATATTCTTTTCAGCTCGCTGGTCTGAAGGTGCTGAAGACGACGAATCTCGGCTGAGTGGTCGGAGCCGTTTCGGTCGGCATGCCTTCGCAGGTGCTCTATTTGCCGGTCAAGCTCGGCGACCCTTTCTTCAAAAGGGAGGTATTGATTCGAGTTAAGTTTAACTTGTGTATCAGTCATTCTGTAAACATTAGAACAGTTTTCTTGCTCAAATGGAAGAAAAAAATTGACTTTCACTGCTGATACCGATACCTTTTAGTGAAATTTCGGATAATGGTGTTTTTGTAAGGTCTTTGCATTGAAAGAGTTGCGTCAAATAAGCGTCATAGGGATGGGACTTTTAGGGGCCAGTATAACCCTGACGACTCTGCGCTCATTATTTGGAGTTAGGACCGTTGGTTACAGCCACCGGGCGAGCACGAGGCGAAAGGCAAGGCAATTGGGCGTTGCCGAGGAGATAGTTGACGATTTGAGCAAGTGTGTTGCTGCGGCGGATGTTGTTATTCTTGCAACGCCGATATGTGCTTTCGAGAGAATTTTGGACAGCATTGCCGATGCGCTCAAGGCCGGTTGTATCGTAACCGATGTTGGCTCGACGAAGGTACTGCCTCACCGCTGGGCGGAGAAACTGCTGCCAAAAAACGTTTATTATGTGGGTTCGCACCCCATTGCCGGCTCAGAAAAGAGGGGCGCCGAATTTGCAAGGGACGACCTGTTCTACGGGGCAAGGTGTATTTTGACGAGGAAAAAAAATACAAGTCCTACCGCGCTTGCAAGGTTAAGGAAGTTATGGCTGCAGTTAGGTTGCCGGGTGAGTGTGATGAGCCCGGGCCGGCACGACAGGATTTTCGCCCGCATCAGCCATTTGCCGCACGTAACAGCGGCCGCTTTGATTAACGCCGGCAACCCGGAGCAACTGACCTTCGCCGGCAAAGGATTTATCGACACATCGAGAGTAGCGTCGGGACCGGAAAACGTGTGGTCCGACATATTGGTTACCAACGCGGCTAACACGGCACAGGGAATCGATAAGGTAATCGCAGAGCTTCGTAAATTGCAGAAAGCTATCATCGCAAAGGATCAGAAACGCGTCCAGAAGCTGCTCGCCGCGGCCAGGGCGAAGCGTGCGGCACTTATACGACACAAGATGAGAAGGAAGGAATTGATATGATGCAGTGGCGTTTTGAGGTGTCCAATCGGTCGGGTTTTGCCGATGCCCACGGCGAAAGGGTACTTGACGAGGTCAGGGAACTTGGTATTCGGACAATCGAGGCAGTGCACTTCACGAAGGTTTATTTGATTGAAAGCGATTTTGATAAGGATTTCGCCGAGCGACTGGCCTGCGAGCTTTTATGCGATACGGTCTGTCAGGAGTATTATATCGGCAGAAGCGGGGCACCTGCGGGGCCGATGAAGGCGACGCTGATTGAGGTGCATTTGAAAAGCGGCGTAACCGACCCGGTAGCGCAGTCGGTGGTGGCTGCACTTAAGGATATGGGAGCCGAGCCGGCCAACGTAAGGACTGCGAGGAAGTACATTCTCTTAGGCCAAATCAGCGACAGCCAACGTGATACGATTGCGCGAACGATTTTAGCCAACGACTGCATAGAGGAGATTGTCTATGGCAGCGAGGCAGAACCTCCAAGCCCGCATACGAGGCCTTATGAACTCAAGGTCAATGAAATTTGCATAACGAATCTCGATGATGACGGGCTGATTAAGGTCAGTAAAGGGTACGATTTGTTTTTGAACGTTGTCGAGATGCGGACTATTCAGGCCCATTACAAGGCCTTAGGCAGAGAGCCGACCGACGTGGAGTTAGAGACGTTGGCCCAAACCTGGAGCGAGCACTGCGTCCACAAGACGCTCAAAAGCAGCGTGGATATGGATTATGACGGTGAGCAGATTTATTTTGATAATCTGTTAAAAGAGACGGTTTTCAAGGCCACGCAGGAGCTGAACAAAGACTGGTGCATATCGGTATTCGAGGATAATGCCGGTGTAATTGCGTTTGACGACGAAGACGCGATATGCTTCAAAGTTGAGACCCACAATCATCCCTCCGCGCTGGACCCGTACGGAGGAGCGGCTACGGGGATTGGTGGTGTAATTCGTGACCCGATGGGGACGGGCCTTGGCGCCAAGCCCATTGCCAATACCGATATATTCTGCTTCGGCCTTCCCGACAAGAAACTGGATGGGATACCGAAGGGTGTGCTGCATCCGCGAAGGATTATGAAGGGAGTAGTGGCCGGCGTACGGGACTACGGCAATCGAATGGGGATACCGACAGTTAACGGAGCCGTTTATTTCGATGACAGGTACATGGCCAACCCACTGGTTTACTGCGGAAACATTGGGCTGATGCCGAAGGACAAGTGCTTCAAGCATCCTCAAAGCGGTAATTATATTATCATGGTGGGCGGAAGAATCGGCAGGGACGGAATACATGGAGCAACCTTTTCCAGCGGGGAGATGACCCATGAGCATGAAACGATTTTCTCTCACGCCGTCCAGATAGGCGACCCGATAACGGAAAAGAAGATGCTGGATACTCTTTTGCAGGCACGCGAGGCCGGACTTTATGAGGCGATTACCGATTGTGGTGCGGGGGGACTCAGCAGCGCCATCGGCGAAATGGGAGCAGAACTGGGAGCAGAGGTTGACCTTGAAAAAGCGCCCTTGAAGTATGCGGGATTAAATTATACCGAGATATGGATAAGCGAAGCGCAGGAGCGGATGGTCATCGCCGTGAAAGAGGAAAATCTTGAGGCCATTACCAACCTTTTCGCCGCCGAAGATGTTGAATCGACGGTTGTCGGCAGATTTACCAGCGACAAAAAGCTTACGCTCAGGTACAACGGCCAACAGGTCGGTCAGCTTGATATGGAGTTTTTGCATCACGGTGTGCCGAAGTACTCACGCAAGGCGGTATGGAAAAAGCCCCAAATGTCTGAGCCGAGCATGTCCGTCAAGGATAGTTTCAATGATGACCTGTTGGAGATTTTGTCATCGTACAATGTCGCCAGTAAAGAGTGGATTATTCGTCAGTACGACCACGAGGTGCAGGGCGGCAGTGTAGTGAAGCCTCTGACGGGAGTCAATAATGACGGCCCGAGCGATGCGGCGGTAATCAGGCCGAAGCTAACATCCGACAGGGGGCTTGCGATAAGCTGCGGAATGAATCCATGCTACGGGGATATTGACCCCTACCGCATGGCGCTTAGCGGAATAGACGAGGCTGTACGCAATATAGTCTGTGTTGGTGCTCGGCCGGATAGAATTGCACTTCTGGACAATTTCTGCTGGGGCGACTGCTCAAAACCGGAAACGCTCGGCCACTTGGTCAGGGCCGCCCAGGCGTGTTACGATGGGGCCATTGGTTTCGAGGCGCCTTTTATTTCCGGCAAGGACTCGCTGAACAATGAGTTTCTCTGTGATGACGGGACTCGAATATCCATCCCGTCAACGCTGCTCATCAGTGCGATAAGCATTGTTGACGATGTCAATAAATGTGTAACGATGGATGTAAAGCAGGCGGGAAATCTATTGTTTATTGTCGGTCTGACGAAAAATGAATTAGGCGGCTCGCATTATTACAAGATACATGGCCGGCTCGGTGCAAATGTACCGGATGTTGACGTCAAGAAAGCAGCGGCCACCGCCCGGCGAGTCAGCCGGGCTATCAGTGAAGGCCTGGTAGTTAGCTGCCATGACTGCTCGGAAGGGGGATTGGCGGTTGCACTTGCGGAGATGGCCTTTGCGGGCGGCCTTGGAGTTGAAGCGGACCTGCGCGGTTTACCGAAAAGCGATGACTGCGTGCGGACGGACAGTCAAATCTTCAGCGAGTCAAA